>JBCCFU010000135.1:0-3309 GCA_039029575.1 Bacteroidota bacterium
GCGATCAGTTATGTTTATATCCTTGAGAAGAGGTAGTGGTTCTGGGTGAGGCCTATCTAATGCGTCATAAGCAACGGCCTGTTCCAATGTATTGAAGAGATAAAAGACACTAATCACACCTATCATGCGTCCCCAAGCCGCCGTAGGAGAGAGTGACGTAGCGAAAGCAGCCATCAGGAAAGGAAGAAGGCAAATATTTTTTTTCATGGAGAAATGGTTTAAAGCTCAATATGAAGGTTACTTTTAGAAATAAAAAATTCAAAGCAAATATACAAACATTCGAATATTTCTGCAACTCTTATAGAGAGCTGGGACGATGGGGCTATTTAGGTTCTGTGTCCATATAACTATATCTCATATAATCGAGCGTGAACAGAATAAAAGGAACCGAAACAAAAAAAGACGCTAAAACTTTAAAGAATATCCACCCGGATATGTGCATGTAGACATCACTCAAATCTACATAGAAGAAGGGAAAGTGTACTTTTTTGTAGGCATCGATCGTCCCAAAAAGTTTTGCTTTGTTTGTATTTAGATCAAACAGTCCAAAATGCCGTTAAAATTTTTGAAAGAAATGCATGCCTCGTTTCCCAATATCATCACCAAAATTTTGACAAATAATGGAGAGGTTGAAAGGATGAATCACAAGATCAAGGAAGCTACTGTGAAAAAATTCTACTATGAACATCATGGGATCTTTGAGAAACATCTACAAACCTTTATTGATGCTTATAATTATGCTCAACCTTTGAAGACTCTCAAAGGTCTTTGTCCATATGAAAAAGTCTGTTTATTTTCTCGGATTCAAATCCTAACCATAAGAGTGCGGAGGGTTACAAAATCTTCTTCCGCTGAAAGAATGGGCTACCTATATAATAAAATACTGAGCAAGGCCTCCTTTCTTTATAGAAGCCTTGCTCAGTAAAAAGTGTGTTCGAAGGTTTTGCTGATGAAGGTCAGTAAGCATCTTTCTTTATAATAATATATATATCCATTGTCTGAATTTCCTAACAGCGCTATGTTATCAAGCTGTGTACACGTTGAAGCATGCCTTTTGACCTTCTCTTTCCTATTTCTTGGCTCTCTTTCTCCGATTTTCTCTTATTGTGACATGCTTCCACTACCAAAAAGGATACCCAATTTTGGATGGGGGCTTCTTGCGCCCTAATGAGCCAGTCAACCCCATTTTTTCGTATAGCACCTGCACTGACAGATATAGCCATAGAGGCTCTCTTTACACAAACACGCTGTCCGCTATGCATCAACTTTAGCTGAGATAATAAAAGAAAGTGGGTGATCTTTTAGGTTTGTTAGTAGGTATAAAGGTGGCCCAATTAAAAAAAAGTTTTTATATTTGGGGCTCTATTTCACCTATTTAATAAATCTATGGCCAATCACGCATCCGCTGTCAAGAGAATACGCTCCAACGAGACCAAGCGTCTTCGCAACAGGTATCAACTAAAAAGCTGCCGTACAGCCATCAAGAAGTTACGTAAAAATAAGGTAGCTGAAGAAGCGGTTATAGCACTTAATAAGATCAACGCGATGCTCGACAAGTTAGCGAAACGCAAGGTACTCCACAAGAACAAGAGTGCGTCGACAAAGTCAAAGCTTGCGCAATACGTCAACAGTCTCCAAAAGAAGACTTCTTCTACTGTGATGAAAAGTAAGAAAAAGAGTGCAGAAAAAGCGAGTTAATGCAGCTCCGTATTAGTTACAAGTCGAGTAGACGTAAAATATTCCCCCTAAGCCTTTCACAGAATCGTAGACGACAGTCTCCTTTAGCTTTGCAGTATAAAAAAAATTAAAGCTGCGTTTGGGACAGCAGCTTATTATTTAGTAGGGAAGTTGAGTAGCCAGTACACACCAAACTTATCTTTAAGGGATCCATAATACGCATCCCAAAAGGTGTCTTGAAGGGGCATTTTGACTTCACCTCCTTTGGCAAGGGCTGTAAAGATGCGTTTGGTTTCTTCTTTGCTTGATGGCACAAGAGAGAGCTGAAAGTTGTTTCCTTTTGAAAAGGCTCCATAGGAAGGAAGGTGGTCCCAACCCATCAAAAGTGTCTGTTTACCGATAGGCAATGCAATGTACATGATCTTATCTTGCTTGCTTTCAGGAACGTCTTTTTTCATAGGACTATCTTTGAAGCGTTGTAGCATGACAAACTCCCCGCCAAAGACGGAACGGTAAAAGTTAAAGGCTTCTTCGGCGTTCCCATCGAATACTAAGGTGGGTTCTATTTTTTCCATAATGTAGCTAGATTAGGATTTGGTTTGTCCAATCAATGTATCTCTTTTCCAACAAAAATACAAACCATCTTTTTGGGTGAGGTCTGTGGTAAGGAGACCATCCAAGTTTATCTTTCGCTTAGAACAGCCAGGTATTTGTGCAGCAATTTGAGGGTCTCTTCTTGCTTATGTTGTCGAGCGATCTGTGAGGGGGTAAATCCGTCTTTTGTTTGGGCGTTGATATAAGCGATACGTTGTTTTGGCGGCAAGTTTTCTCTTTCCATTTCGTTCAGCAGTTCTTGCATGATGCTGGGGCCATGCATGGCTGCATAGTGAAAAGGTGTCCATTTTTTATGATCTTGGGCATAGATGTCAGCCCCATATTGTATTAGCAATTTTACGCTTTCTATCTTGCCACATTCTGTAGCGATGTGTAAGGGGCTGGTTCCTCGTATTGTTTGGGCGTTGATATGAGCGATAAGTTGTTTTTCCGGCAAGTTTTCTTTTACCATTTCCTTTAGTAGTTCTTCCATAGATTTGGTATGACGCCACCCTGTAATTGCACAGTGGAGAGGTGTCCATTTTTTATGATCTTGGGCATAGATGTCAGCTCCATATTTTATTAGCAGTTGTATGCTTTTTATCCTGTTAAAGGAGGCAGCTTTGTGTAAGGGAGTTTGTCCTAAGTGGTCTCTAGCGTCTATGAGCGAGCTTTTTCCTGTTCTTTGCAGCAATATTTCCATAATACCTGCTGTATCGTCATCCATTGCAATGGCATGGAGGTGTGTCCATCCGTCTTTTTCTTGGAAGATAAGCGCACCTTTTTCGATTAGTAATGCTACTATTTCTTTTTTTATGGAGGGTAGTTCTCTGTCTTCTTCTTCGGTATATTGTTCTATGACAATATCTAAGGCTGTTCTTCCCCATTTGCTTCTTTTATTGATAGAATTCTGGTATTTTTCTTCTATCAACAACTCTTCCATGAGTTTTAAGTTATTATAGTAGGTACAAAAGTGCAAAAATGTCCAGTCGCTTTCAGTATTTGGGGTAGAGGCTTTATTGCTTTTCAGCAAGTCTA
>JBCCFU010000136.1:0-3273 GCA_039029575.1 Bacteroidota bacterium
GAAAAGATATATCTACGTGCTGGCTATGGCTGCCTCTATGATGCAGGCCAGCACCCCGCTGTTAGCAACCTACGAAACGGAAGAAAAAGTTTCAGAAAAACCAGCTAAAAGTAATAGAAAGTTAGTCTATATGGTTGCAGGAGGATTGGCGCTAGGTGTCACAACCGTGGGCTTGTATTACTTATCCAAAGGATCATCGGACGGAAAAAATGAAGGAGGGAAAAAAAACGGAGAAAAGGATGAAGAAACGTCGTCAGCTACTTCTATAGAAAAATACAAGAAGTGGGTCGAAACAAAGGATCAAGGTTCAAATGTCTCAGATGAGTTCGGTGACGCGTTTTCAAGTCTTCTTGACAAAAAAATGAGGAATAAGGACTATACCAAAAATAATTGGCGTACATGGATTGATAAGAAAGAAGAGGATGTACTTCCCAAGTTAGCTGAATTGCTTGAAAAAGAGAAAATTAATATCACTAAATATGGTGATGGCAAGACTCCTATGATACTAGATATTACGATCTTTATCATGGTTAGCCGTTCCTTACTTCACGGAGCCTTTGCGTTGAACCACCTCTTCTATTTGTTGGACGAGATAGCTCCCCCAGGAACAAAGGCCCAAATTATAAAATCAAACAACTATGGTATTGTTAAACAACTCTTTAAGTGGCATGCAACTAATTACGAGACTGATTTGTCTAAGCCTCTAGAGGTGATAAACATGGAAACTGGTTTAGTCAGTTTAAATACGAACATGATGCCTCCCATTCAAGTGCTTTTATCTCATGGTTTTGATCCAGAAAAAACTTCCATGTCTGATTTAAACATTTCTTTCAAAAATTACGCTAAGACACTAAGCTATACTATAGAAGATACTATAAATCCCTTGTCTATGCCTTGTCCCTTAGAGATACAAAAAGACGACGGCAAATGGAAAGTGTCTGCGTACGAGAAATCTTATGAAGAACCGAAAGATGAGGATTTACCGTACGAAACAACAGATTCAACCTCTATAGAAGCATACAAGAAATTTGTTGAAGGCAATGGTAAAACTGAAAGCGAACTTTCATTCTCTGAGATAAATATGCTTGTTCGATTCTTCTTTGACAATAAAAGAAAACTTAAGGATAATAGTGAGGGTTATCAGGATAATTGGAGTGAATGGATTGCTAAAAAAGACGAGAGCTACCTTGCTGATTTCGCCGAAATGCTTAAAGAATGCGAAATTAATATCACTAATAATATTAAAGAAAAGGTAAATGAAAACAGTTCTCTTAATGCAGTAGTATATATTACGAATAGGGCGGTCGCTATATCCGCGATTGATGGAGCTTTTGTGTTGAACAACTTCTTCCATTTGCTGGACAAGATAACTCCAAGGGAAAAGTATAAAGTCATAAAGATGAACTCCTATGCTATTGTTAGATATTGCTTTATGAGACATAAAACCAATGTCGTGGATAATCTTTATTTTGAAGAGGATATAGAATTTGAAGAGGATATAGAAAAAGATCTCAACATGATGCCTTGCATCCAAGTGCTTTTATCTCATGGTTTTAATCCTAAAGAAAAGTTCCCTAATAAAAACTATGACTTCGTAAAGTACGCTAAAGAGACTCTTGATCCTCCATTAGACATAAAGAAAGCAAATGGCAAATGGCAAGTCTTTGCTGGCTAACGCCTTTAAGTCTCATTACACAAAATTTGACCGTACCCATATCATTGCTTATCAGCTTGAAAAACCGTACTTTTGCCTTTCTATAATATTATAAAGATGATCGTGAAAAGATATATCTACGTGCTGGCTATGGCTGCCTCTATCATGCAGGCCAGCACCCCGCTGTTGGCAACCTACGAAACGGAAGAAGAAGTTTCAGAAAAGACGACTAAAAGTAACAGCAAGCTAGTCTATGCCATTGTAGGGGGAGTGGTGCTAGGTATCGCAGCCGTAGGCTCGCATTATCTATTCGGAGGGTCATCGGAAGGAAAAAATGAAGGAGGAAAGGATGAAGAAACGTCGTCTGCTGCTTCTATAGAAAAATATAAGAAGTGGGTCCAAGAAAACGATCAAGAAAAAATCTTTTATATCTCAGATCAGTTAACTAAAGCATTTTCAAGTCTTGTTGACAGAAAAGTGAGGGATAAGGGCTATAACAAAGATAATTGGCGTACATGGATTGATAAGAAAGACGAAGATGTACTGGCCGATTTCTCTAAATTTTTTGAAGAGAATCAAATTAATATCACTAAAAATTATAAGAGAACACCTGTTGTAGCGTACTTGACAGTAGATTTGGACTGGAGGGAGGGCGTATTTAACCGAGCCTTTGCGTTGAACCACCTCTTCTATTTATTGGATAAGATAACCTCAGGAGAAAAGAAAAAGGTTATAGGATATGATGACAATGCGATTGTTAGGACTGTCTTTGGCTTCCATAAAGCTAACTCAAAAGTGTTTGTTGACCAGAAAGTTAAAGATGATCTTGACAATGACAATGAGAATGTCAATGCGATGCCTATCATCCAAGTGCTCTTATCTCATGGTTTTGACCCAGAAATAAAAGTTCCTGATTCTAAAAAAGATTATATAGCGTACGCTAAGAGTCTGGGCTATACTACAAGCATCGGTGGATTTACCCTGCCTATTCCCTCTCCCTTAGACATACAAAAAGATAAGGACGGCAAGTGGCAGGTATCTTTTTTCGAGAAATCTTATAAAAAACGGAAAGATAAGAATGGATTTAAGACAAACGAGGCTTCAAAGTCTATACAAACCTACAAGGAATGGGTCGAAAAAAATAGAACCGTACAACAGCCAATCTCACAAAATTTCTTGGGTAATTTGTTTAATTTTTTTGATGCTAAAATTAAAGAAAAACGTTATGACAAGGATAATTGGCGTGCATGGATTGGTAATAAAGAAGAGGATGTAATGGCCGATTTTGCTCAATTTTTTCAACAGAATAAAATTGATATCACTGGATTTGAGCCTGATAGAGAGATTGATTTCGTCCACAGTCTTTTCTTCAGTGTGCTGGAGGACTATTCTACGCTTGAAGCAGCCTTTGTGTTGAAACAACTCTACAATTTATTGGACGAGATAAATCAAACAAGAAAGTCAGGAAGCATAGAATCTGAAAGGTATGAAATTGTTAAATTTATCCTTGACTCGCATAGAAGTAACGACGAGAAATCTTATAAAAAACGGAAAGATAAGAATGGATTTAAGACAAACGAGGCTTCAAAGTCTATACAAACCTACAAGGAATGGGTCGA
>JBCCFU010000137.1:0-3257 GCA_039029575.1 Bacteroidota bacterium
ATCCCCAATTGACGGGGCGGTTTAACCCTCTACAAGGGCGTTCTCACCGCAACACATTCTGACAGGGGAACGCCATGGCCGACCGGCCGCTTGACCTTGCTGTTCAATCCTTTGGACTTTGGCAGACAGTCTTTTGCCATCCCTTCCGAATTCTGAAGGAACAACAAAGCCAGTGCTTTTCTAACTTTTTTGCTGGCCTCTCTGGAAGTTTCCTAAGCTTACCCACCACAACCCTCCTCCTTTCTACCACTCTTTCTTCCCCTTTCCCTCCCCTTTGTGTTCCTGCCCATCACCCCTCTTTCATTCCCTCACAGTTACTGTACAAGAGGACACCTTCATTCACGGACTCTTTCATTGAATGTGAGTTCTGCCTGATCTGGCAGGAAAAAATATTTGCATGTTCAACTGATCGCAAGCAGGAAAGCTGCAAGGAGAGCTAGATGCTATCTAATAACAGTAGAAGTACAAGGAGAAAGCTCCAGATTGCAACGCGTTTAGACTGCCGTCCTCTTTAAACCAACAAGAAGTTGTAATTACATTCAACGAAACAACTGTCCTTGCATGAAAGTCTCCACTAGTACAGCAACATTTTGTGCCAACCCATACTCTCTTCCCAGTCCCTGTTTTGCCTCTACTTATCTTACCCCAGCCCTGATTTACCAAAGACCCCTTCTTCTATTCCATCTTCCTATTCACCTCAGCTTTTCCCTGTTATTTTTCCGCCGATTTATAACCCCTTGAGCTTTCTACTACATGAAAAGTTACCCGATTTTTTGGATTGTGCTAATAGCCTCAGGAGCAGGAATGCTATAGTCTGCGATGAACTTTGCCAAAGCGTCCCTAATCTTCATTTCCTCAATGCTTTAAGGAAAGAGCATGAACTAGTTCCTGAGGATCTTATCTTCTTAAAAATAAGGTACCGCCCCACACTTTTCTGAACAGTACCAAAAAATACTATAAGATAGGTAGAAAGTAGAATAGACAAACAAAACACCAACGCAGTTTTAAAACAGCAAAAAATGCCCAAACTTTCTTATCTTATATATACAATTTTCAAAACTAATCTGCTTATGTCTAGCCTACCAACCCTTTTGAGCCTCACAGTCGCCTTGCTCGCACAAACAAGCTACCTCTCTACCCAAAGTGTCGGAAATACATATAAATGTACAAAAAAAGAAATAATACGTTACCGAGAGATACTCCACTGCGCTACCATGACACCAGAAGCATTTGAAGAAAAGTCGAACAGTAACAATAGTACCTTTGTCTTAGAAAAATTTGACGTATGTCTACCCAATCAACAAAACACAACAAACCCGCTTCCCTGCCTGCTCCTCCAAAAACAAACCCCTTATAAGATTTGGCTTAAAATTAGAAAAATGGCCTCAAGCATAAAAGAAGATCTAAAAAACAACAAAGACCTCTTATCCAAACTTATAGTATCTATGAATAAAGAAGTAGTAGGGTCTCTTAATAGAAAATACATAAGCGTCTTGGAGGACTTAGTCGCAGAAGAGATATTTAAGGTGGAAGACCTAATCGAGTTTAGACTATACTTTCCCCCTATGCCTTGGAGAGAAGTTGTAGAAATCGTCCTACAAATCGGTCTATTGCCCCCTGAAAAAGTTATAAAGCAAGCTTTTGTACAAGAAGAGTGTTTTTTAGAAAATTTTGTCAAAGATCTCATAGAACCAAAGAAAGAACAGGAACATGAGAGAGGTCTTCTCAAGCAACTTATCGAGAAAAAGATACTGGGTGATGCCTCTCAGCAAGGAGCCAAATACTTACTTCAAGACCTAGGCATAAAAGATAAAAATCAGCAATGCATCAAGACCTGGGAAACACTAAGCAAAGAACTACACAACTACTCTTTTAAAGATACATTAAACTCTTTTCGTAAAATACAGGTCACAGACCTACTGTATGAAAAAGGGCTGATCAGCAAAGCTCTTTTTCTTTCTCAACTGAACGACTATTTCAATTACCTAGCAACATACATCCAAGAGTCGCCCTATCATAAAAAGAACTACATAAAAAATAGCCACTACTTCCTATCCCTTACTCAACGACTTCCTTCACTTCAAGAAGACATCTATCAAATAGCCCTTTCACATAAAGCATGGTATTTGGCCCAAAAACTGCTTGAACACTTTCCCATCATACCAACAACAAATAAAGAAAAAGTCGAGGAAGAAATCAGGCAATTCAATACACGCTATAACCTCCAACAATGTGATGTGCTAAACATGTATGCCATGTGGGACGAATCAAAGAAGCAGGTGGCCTTTCTCAAGATACAATATGGTCCCGCACATGAAAATGTAGAAAGAGAGCTGAAAGCCATTGAAGAACACAACTGGTTGCGAAAAAGAAAGATACTTCTTCAAGATTACAAAAAAAACAAACATACACACATGCTTCTACGACGTGTCGCTCCCTTTGATATCCGGGCTATAGAACTAAGCTTGCAAGCCATTTTATGCAATGAAGGCATCATGCAGACACGAATGTATAGCAACATGCCTGAGCTCATGGTAGAAAGCTATCTACATGATGCTGAGAAAGAAAACAGACTACATCAGATATTCCCCCAAGAGATAACTCTCCTTATCATCCAATATTACAACTTACTTCTAGCCCCGAAAGGAATGCATCGAGACTTTCAAAAGATCATAACTCACCTCAAATTTGATCCAACCCTCCGTACAAAGGTAATCTCACGCTTTAAAATAAAGACCGCTAACCTAAAATGCCAAGCCAATAGGCTCTTCCTCCGGCTAGGCTTCATAAAAGAAAAGAAAGAAAGGGAAACAATAATAAAAAACGTTTTTTTCACCTTATTGAATGAAAAAGAAACTTTCCCTACACAAAAAGATATAGTCTTTTTAGAAGACCTCTATCCTCTCATAGAAAATCATATGTCGAAGATTTTGGACATCATGGCCCTGACCAAACATCAGAACTTTTTCAGTTACATGCTAGAAAAAGATAATACCTTCTTCCTAAACCACTATCAGCATATCGATAAAATATTGAAAAGCAGGTTTTGTCAGATGATAGATAAACAGTTTCTCTACAATCCAACCCTAGAAACCCTTTTAGAACAAGATGAAGACTTCAAGGCTTGGTTTCAAAAAGAAATACAGTCATACCCTCGCTAAATGGGTCAAGAGCCCACTTTATTACATTTCGAAGAGCCGATCCTCCCAACATAGAGAAGATTTGTGCCCAACATTTTTTATATATTTAGAAAAAAT
>JBCCFU010000138.1:0-3174 GCA_039029575.1 Bacteroidota bacterium
AGTAGCAAAAAAAGACCTTATGACTTTCCTCACATGGAAAAAAGAGATAAAGGAAGCACTGGAAAAACTACATAACGAAGAGGAACTCCCCTACCAACCTTATAAATTGATAGACAAGCTGATAAAAGATATGCCACAGAAAGGCTTGAACGCAACCAGTGACGCAAAGAAACTAGCACTAAGCGAAAAGTTGACAAAAATTCTGTATAAAGAAGAGGAGGAAGAAATTGAAACCAAAGACTATGCACTATTCGAACCTCTACTCAAAGTATATAAAAAACAAGACAAAGCGTCCCTTCTCAAGAAAATAAAAAATAACTTAAGCAAAGCCGGCTTTTTACTCGATAAAGACATAGAAGAATATTTACTTAGAGAACAACCAAGTATTGGACTAAACACCATTAAAGAAAACGAATACGAGTTAGCGTTTAGAACCAAATTAAAAGTACAAAGCACATCTAGGTACAACTTCCAAAGAAAATACGTTTACCTACAATTGAGTAGATACGAAAGAATAAAAGATCCAGAAATTAGAGAAAAGGTAGGTAATGATGTTGATCGTTACCGAAAAAGGTGGGACGCAAAAGTCAATAACATGGAAGAAATTACAATGCCAACCAACAATCTCAGAAAGAAAAAGGTAAGATTCCGTATAAAAGCAGCTTCATATCAGAGTCCTAGCAGCCAAACAGTAGAAGGTACAGAAATAGAAATCATAAATCCCACATCAGGACATTGGGTATCAGTAGCAGAAAAAGATGGAAAATACTTATATTTTGATGATAGCAACACGCCAACAGAGTCAGATGACTTCATGAAAAAATCAAAAGAATTAAGGAGCCAAGGGCTCTATCCAATATTGCTTATTTATGAACGAATACCTGAAGACGATGAATAAAATATCCTTTCAGATAAAAGAGAAGCCATCTTGCAATGTCTTTTTTTGCAAAACTATTTTGTATAAACTAGTCAAGCTCCAACACCTTCATTTAAAGCCACCAATAACATGTTATCCAATCTTCCAAGAAAAAATTGGTTATACGCTCTACTCGCATACATCGCCCCCTTACAAGCGAAATCCACCACACTGATCTCCTCCAAACATATCGAGTTTCTTTTAGGTTTTGATAATGAGATACTAGAGAAGTGGAAACAACAAACAAAAGATCCTATAAAGAAACGCATCTTTGAACAAGCTCAAATCAGCTTCAGAGAGTCAGGAGAAATCGATGAAAACGCCAAAAAACTTATTCAAGAGACCATCGGCCCCCTCCCTATAAACGTTGCCAAAAGGTTTGAAAAAGTACATGCCATCGTACTCCAAAGACTCAGCACATACGACAAAGAAGACACTAAAGACAACCTTAGCCTAGAATGGCAATACGAACAAAGTGTCTGCCACGAACTGCTCCCCAAAAAGATCCTATACAAAACGTTTCCTAAAAAAGTAGCCTATATAACCCTCCACGTACAACCCCGTACCTCTATTAGAAGCACTTTTGAGCAATGGCAACAAGCACAACGAAAAACCAAAACACAAGACCATTGGATGCCTCTAAAAGCCTTTTTCGCCTTGCGTAACAAAACATCAGAAGAAAAGATGGCTCCAATGATCCAAGATATAGAAGACTACCTTGAATGCGAAGACAATGACGAGAAAGAAGCCAAACTCAAAGAAATCAAACAAAAATATAATGCAAAACATCACTTAGGCAGGCCAGTCTTTGACTATATCGCAGGCAAATTCCCTCGTAAAGGCCACATACAGATCAGAAAGAATACCGTCACGCAAAAGGAAGAACCACACATCCTCCTTGAAATGCATACAGAAAAGTACATCATCCCTCAAGGAAAACAACTGTTTATTACTGTACAGCGTCCTAAAAAAGGAAAAAAAGAAAAATCCCTTCGTTTAGGATATAAAAATAGAACAATCGACCTCCTAAGACCTCAACAGCAAGGAGAAGAAGACAGATACGTGCTTACAGCTTACTTCTTTAAGACTCCCAACGAACAACAAACGGCCCAAGACGAACATGGATGCTATCAACTCTATGATGAAGAAGAAAATAAATACGTCTACTACCATCTCGGCCCTCGAGGAAAAACAGAGATATCCTTCCGACAATTCTTGAGAAACAGCCACCTTGCCACCCTCTTAGTATATAAGTATTACGACACCTACGAACAAAGCATACCTGTGCAACTTATATCCGAAAAAGGAAGCTTCGCCATCCGAAGCGCCATCGAAGGCATCCTAGTTGCCATCCTTGCCTGGACCCTCTTGGCAAGTACCTTCGAACCAGACAACAATCAAGAATCAAGAAACTGGCGACAAAACCTTAACCCATTCACCAAGTTTAATAATGAACTAAACACCCCCTTAAATTCAGGTGGGCTATATAACTTCAAAGCAGGGCTAAACAGTGTATGCTGGTACAATAGCCACTTCCAAATGTTCACGTATACCGACAGAGACTTGCTTGTGAACACTCAGTACAAAGAACTTAACATGGCGAACCAAAACTTGATGGAAAAGCTTTCAAGTGCCATGAATGGGGGAGAGGGACCTACAGTCTACGATATATATTGGGCCAGAGACGAGCTAAGCAATGCAGGTGAAAAAGCACAAGATGTATACAGAGATAATCCCATACTACCTAGAACATCTGGTCAACAGATGGATGGCTCAGAGTTATTAGACTTCTTGGCTCCTGTCAATGAATTAGAGGAGAAACAAGCTTTCAATACAATAAACTTTCTCTCATTGAGACGATTTAATGGCTTAGAAGTTAATCATAAAAATGCTAATATAGAAAAGGTAATAAATGCGTTCAATCATCGTCTAGGACAGAGTGCCAAGGTTATTTCTTATCCTTATAAAACTCTCCCAATCACGCAACATGAAGATATTGAGATGCAAGAACTCATTGACAAAGTGTTTGACCAGTTAGAAGACAGTGATGCAGGGCTCTATATCCCCGTATCCGAACTAGAAGGAATTTTAAAAATTAAAAATAATAAGTCTTGGAAAGTAGCAAAAAAAGACCTTATGACTTTCCTCACATGGAAAAAAGAGATAAAGGAAGCACTGGAAAAACTACATAACGAAGAGGAACTCCCCTACCAACCTTATAAATTGATAGACAAGCTGATAAAAGATATGCCACAGAA
>JBCCFU010000139.1:0-3173 GCA_039029575.1 Bacteroidota bacterium
TCACTACCAACAACATAAGAATGACCACAACGGACAAGCTACTTGGAAAGGCTACATCCTGCACAAAGGCGCTCATACGATGCTAGGAGCTTCCACTGCTGCCGGACAAAAAATATTCATCGAGGGTGATACAAAAGCACAAGAAGTACTATACGCAGCCCTCTCAGGAGCTACTGGAGCAGTATGTGCTGAAGCTATTGCAGAATACCATCTGGACTTCTCTGTAGAAGGAGAACAACTTGTAAAAGACATAGAATCGCAAGGAATTGAGCCCACCCTTAATAACATCAAAGATGCTTACCACAAAAAAGTAATGCTGAGTGGCATGCTTGGAGAAATGGCCGCGGTGACTGTTGCTTACGCGCTTGATCTTGACATAGAAACAGCAAATCGTGCTGCAGATAACGCTATAGATAATAACTTTGCTGCCACAGCTGCTACTGCTACTGCTGGTGCCATGGTGTCAGCACCTGCATTACTCATTGGAGGGGCTATGATTGTCACGGTTGGTGGGGTTGGCTATCTGGTCGTGACGATGTATGAAAAGCATAGAACAAACAGACGGAAATCAAATAAAAATAAACACGAAAAAGGAGAAGCAAGCAGAAGAAAAGCTCGAAGTGGAAAAAGAAAATTTCCACCCAAAAAACGCCCAAAAGATTGGAAAGGCCCTTGGCCTCCTAAAAAGTGGCCTCCTAAAAATTGGCCTCTTTAAAACTAGCCCCCTACAACATAAAATAACACATTATGAAAAAATCAATCCCATATAGGAAAAACAGCACTATTGATGGAGCACTCTTAATCTAAACATGACACATATATAATGAATAAGCAAACCCATAGTCCTTATGCACAAGCTATGAAGCTCATGAAGTCATCCTCCCCAGATGAAAAAAAAGGTGCACAACTACTCGAAAAAGCAGCTGCATTAAACGATCCACGCGCCTATTATGCATTAGGTACTTGGTACCTACATGGACATTATTATAAAAGGGATTTTGAAAAAGCGGTGAATCTACTGAAAAAAGCAGCAAAAGCAAATATAGCAGAAGCTGCTTTTGACTTAGCTGTTTGCTACGAAAAAAGCGCTGGAGTTTCTTATTCCCCTGCCAAAGCATATGAGTTATACTTAAAAGCAGCTTTACTAGGAGATGCACAATCTTTTTATGAAATAGGAAGACTTCACTATTATGGTATTGGCACTCCCAAAGATAAAGATATGGCAGAAATCTGGCTTGCACATGCAGAAAAACTTGGAATCGTAGAATGAGAATTTCTAATTTAAGCAGCACAGATGAAAAATAGTCTTGCATCTATAGGTCTTCCCTTTTTAAGTAACTTATCTATCTTTGGAAGTAAACCGAACAGAAAATAATTTCTTCAAAAAACAACTTTTAAAGTAACAAAAAAATAACCGATGAATAAAAAACAGACCAACACAGACCATACAATTTTACCGAAAGATACCATCCAACAACTCATCCGCTATGCAAAGCTAGAGAAACCTGAAATATATCACCTGCTAGGCACGTGGTATTTAGAAGGCAAGCACGTCAAAAAGAACCTTAAAAGAGCCATCTCTTTTTTCAAAAAAGCAGCCGATGAAGACGTGATCGAAGCTGTATACCAGCTAGCCCTACACCATCAAAGCGGCATAGGCACCCCGCAAGATGCCCAAGAAGCCCATCGACTCTTTACAAAAGCAGCACTCAACGGACACCCGCCTTCCGCCCAAAAGGTGGCAGATATCTACGCGAGTAAGCCCAAAACAAAGAAAAACAAAAAATTAGCCACACTATGGGCACAATACGCAAAAGGCACCCTTATCCCTATTCCACTATGACTTCATCCATCCAGCAAAAAAAAACATACACCATCATATGGGGAGATCCCTGCTATCACTACTTTGTACAAACCGTGTCAGCAAAGGATCCTCATCAAGCCTTAAAAGCATGGAAAGCTACGTTCAAAAAAAAACCATCCCCTATCCCCTCTCCAAGCGAGAATGCCAAGCCATCGCAAAAGGCTTTGATGACTTCGATGAACTGGTAAAGATCGATGACGAACTTGCTAAAATAATGGACATCACAACCCCAAATACAACAACTCAAAAAGAGCCTTTTATCAATGTTTTTCCGTTATTTCTAACTTATACATTTCGAGGTGAAGAAAATCCATACCTTCTTGGCTATATCATACAAAACCCTGAAACTCCTCCGAAGGAAGTAGAAGAAGGGCTCTTTACCTTTGTACTCTACCACTACTCCAGCGTTTATACAAAGCAGTACCAAGCTGTCTCCCTAAAGGCTGCTTTTAGGAAATGGAAAAAAGAGACGCTTACGAAGGAAGAGTTTAGTAGTATTATGCCTCCTCGCATAGCCAAACGTTTTAAATCTGCTATTAGACAACAAGCCAAGGTGAACCCATTAAGTCCAGTCATACATCATCCAAACGTATGGCGATGGCATTTTACCACAGGAACAGGAGATTTTCCGGTTACCTTGTATATCGTAGCCACTGACAATGAGCCTTCTGAGTCCTTTCCTAACAAATCAGAGGATACCTCTCATGCAAACAAAGACCCCTATACAGTAGCTCGTAAGCTATGGAACAAAGGATCTTCTGATAAAAGAAAAATGTTACGATTTCTCAAAAAAGCGGTTGAAGCACAAGATCCACGTGCTTATTATGCATTAGGAACTTGGTACCTGTATGGGAGCTCAGTCTTAAAAAAAGATATTGTAAAAGCTGTGCAACTACTCGAAAAAGCCGCTGAAGCCAATGTACGAGAAGCAGTCCGTAATCTATCCCTACATTATGAAGAAGGAAAAATCGTTCAAAAGAACACCCAACGTGCGCACGAACTCTTTCTTCAAGCAGCCTTGCTCGGGGATAGTGAAATGGTATACGAAGTAGCACGCACCTATTGTTATGGGATAGGCACAAAAATAGATAGAAAGACCGCTGATGTTTGGTATCAACATGCAGAGAAACTGGGGATTTCTGATTAAGACGGTACAAAATTCGTGTCGGCAACGCCTACTTCTTCGACCACGACATAGAAATCGCCCACCGAGCCGCACAAAACGCCATTGACAACAACCTTGCATTCACGGCAGCACTCCTTTCTGAAGAAATCTTATTAGCAGCTATCGCTGCGGGCATTCTAAAGA
>JBCCFU010000140.1:0-3148 GCA_039029575.1 Bacteroidota bacterium
AGGTCAATATTTCCACAATTGTCTCTCTCCGACTTAAACCCCCAAAATTTGGTAATCTATAAGTAAAAAAGAGTACTGGAGAGACTATGAATATTACCTTAGTTCAGGCCAGTCCAATTCTCTATTGGGCATCTGTAATCCTCGTTGGGATTGCAGTCTTTATTATTGCCAGAACTGTGTTCGAAGATGAAGACGCGTATAAAGCTTCTGAAACCTTAGAAGATGCAGAAGAAGGTAAAGATAATAAAAAAACCTTATTTGGCAGATATACTATTGTGTTGAGACAGGAAAAAAAGCGTTTACATACTCTTTTTCGTTATTTTGATCACCCTGTGGGCAGCAACTCCCGATGTGCGATGCGTAGCTTTTCGATGATTTTGGCGAGGTCACCTTGTAGGACCGCTGGGAGGTTGTGTTGTGTATAGCCAACTCGATGATCCGTGATACGTCCTTGTGGGTAGTTGTAGGTTCGTATCTTTTCTGAGCGGTCGCCCGTGCCTACCATCGCTTTTCTTTCTGCGCCTACATCTGCTTTTTGCGCTTCCATCTTACGCTCATAGAGGCGAGCTCGCAGCACTTCCAATGCTTTTTCGTAGTTTTTGATTTGTGATTTGCCATCTTGGCAAGAGGCGGTGATACCTGTGGGCAGGTGGGTGAGGCGTACGGCAGAGTAGGTGGTATTGACCGACTGCCCTCCTGGGCCTGACGAGCAAAAGGTCTCCTTTTTGATTTCGTTCATATCAAGGTCTACCTCTACTTCATCGGCTTCAGGCAATACAGCGACACTAGCTGTGGAGGTATGGATACGTCCTTGTGATTCGGTGGCGGGCACACGTTGGACACGGTGTACACCTCCTTCATATCGAAGTTGGGCATAGGCTTGCTGATCTGCTATTTTGACGATGATTTCCTTGTATCCACCTGAGGTGCCTTCCGTATAGTCGAGGATCTCTGCTTTCCATCCTTTCTTTTCGGCAAAGCGCTGGTACATGCGAAAAAGGTCACCTGCCCAGATGGCAGCTTCGTCCCCTCCAGCCCCTGCACGAATCTCTATGAGACAGCTTTTATCTTCTTCAGGGTCTTCTGGCAAGAGCAATGTCTTGAGCTCCTCTTCAAGTTCTTCCTGTTGGGAGTTGAGGCTCGCAAGCTCTTCTTTGGCCATTTGCTTGATCTCTTCCTCTTCGTGGCTCTGAGTTAGTGGTTTGAGGGCATCGATCTCTTCAATGACTTTTTGATAGGCATTGTAGGTAGCTACCTTTTTGCTTAGTTTTTTATGTTCTTTGTTGAGCGCTGTATACTTTTTAATGTCTTGTACGATGGCAGGATCTGAGAGCTGCTCTTCTATCTCTTGAAAACGGCGCTTGAATTCTTCTAATTGTTCGATCATCTTATCTTTTCCTATTTTTTTATTTAATTTCTTGTAGACCTTCTACATAGAAGGCAAAGGTATAAAAAGAAGGCTATATATGCGTTTTTTCACCTCTCCAAAACTCAAAGGGAGTCATGGCCTCAGGAAAATTTAGAAAATATCGCGTACGAACACTCTGTGGCCCAGATCAAAGACCTAGGGAAGGTACTGTTTGATTTTGTGTGTTTTTTTGGTTACTAATTATGAGTCGGAGGGGTTGAGTAAGCCTCTTTTTTGCTCAACGTACTTCTTCGAAGAGATACTGAGTGATGCGGTGGGGGGTTCTTTTTTACAGACACACACTTTTTCAAAAAATAGTTTTTTAGGTAAAAAACGTTATTTTTTCATATCAAGAAATGCAAGAAACAGTCCTTGCTCCCTTTGAACTTTTGCAATTACTACCCCTAAAATGATGTGTAAATTTTCACACTCTTCTACATTTAGATAAACGAGGATAGAAAGGTGCAAGTCAATTAAGATATCAACTAGCCCTTGTTGTAGTAATATTATGTATTGACTCCTCTAGTTTTTCTTCTTCTAAAGAAGGATTTCCTCCCTTACATTTGTAGAAGAAATACTTGATGCACTTATCAGTGAGCGTAGCGGCAAAAACTCCTAGTATACCAAAGATGACGAATTCTTTAAGATCTTCAAGGTCATAGCCATAAAAATAAGAAGGCTGTTCTTCATATTCTTCCATTTGTCGCGCAACATTGGGATAATTTGTAGGGGTTTCACTAAGATAAGAGTGACTCAGCGTATCCGCGTCACAATAGGTCTGAAAATCATGCTCCTTGAGCAGATTTTTACCTGCTGAGTTCAGTCCTTGAAGGCAAAAGGAGCGTATATATTTTCTTTTTGTGCCCTTGAGCTCTTCCGACAGTGCTGGGTCTTCGAACGCTTCATCAGGTATCTCAAGAAAGAGCTTGATAGGCATCTGGGGGCCTTCGTTGATGTATGACATAGGGATAATGTTGTCATCGCTATTGATGAAATAGGTATTCAGCATGCGTAAGACGACCGTGAGGTCTCTTTTTTCCAATGCTTGATAGAAGAGGGTCTTTGCCTTCTCTTCGCTGGGTCGTTGGTACGTTTTTTCAAACTCACGCTGTAGCTGCTGAACTACCCTTACCCTTTTTGAACCCCATTCCAAGCGATTCCTTATCATCCTGTCCAAAGCCTTGTTTCCCCTATCATCATACGTACGCTGCAAGAGGGTCTTGCCTTGATCATCCAGCAAGAGGTCGACATCGTACAAAAGCTCATTTCTATCATCGATAGAAAGAAACTCATGGGCTATTTTTTTGGCTTTAAGGCCATCTTGCAAGAGTTCTTCAGCCACACCTTGCCTTCGTAAGAACGCTATGCCGTCTTCATTGAGTCCTCCACTGACAAAAGCGGTTATATATTCATCTTTTCTCGCGATCATCTTAGCGTGGTAAGGGTCGTCCGAGGCTACCTGTAACTGTCTCCAAAAAAGTTCGATAGGCAATTTTTTCCCAGAGGGATGGTCGTTGAGGCAATGTAGCGTAGGTTCCACAATGCCTAAGTTGTTGAGATTGGCAAGTAGCATAAAGTGAACGATATTCATATCTCCTCTTTCCAGTGCTTGATAAAAGATGTTTTCAGGTACTTTTTCTTCCGTCGTTGTATAGGGGTTCGCTTGCATCCCCATGCATCCTTTAGGAAAGAAAGAAAGGATTATCACCATAGTTAGCAACGCGTAATATCTGTTTTTCA
>JBCCFU010000141.1:0-3103 GCA_039029575.1 Bacteroidota bacterium
AAAAAAACACCTTTTAGTCAGTCAATCCACGATCGTCTTTAAAGTGCTTTTACTTTTGACATTTTACTAAGAAGGAAAAATTTTGCGAACCTCCTTTTTCTTCCTCTACTTTCACTTGATAGCCCCTTAGATATACCTTATCTTCTATCTTTCCAACCTTATCCCCTACATTATAATAGGTGTTTCTTTCACCCTCTTTTTGCTTTACGTTTTTTCTTCAGAAACCACAAAAAATATATGTACAATAAATCCCCAAGAAATACGCAAATGGATATTTCTATGTTTTATTATTTTTTTTTTATAATAGTTATAAAAAAGGCTAATTTTTTTCTTTTTTGAGTGCAAAGATCAAAAAAACAAGAAGAAATCCCCCCTTTTTTTCTCCAAAAAACCCCCGAGGTACGCTTAATATCTTTAGAATGTAGGGGTAATTTGATTAAAAGCTGAAGATAAATAGAAAAAAACAGATACTACCTTTGTTTCGAATTATGGACACAAAGACAAGTAAAGCCAGACCCCTACAATCAACGTTTAGGTTACAAGAGCCCCTTGAAACCTTCGGTAAGACAGCTCCGCAAGTAGTGGAGATCGAGGCGAGCGTATTGGGTGCGTTGTTGTTAGAGGGGGGAGCTATTTCGGATGTGATTGAAGTGCTCAGGCCAGAAGTCTTTTACACACCTGCTCACCAAAAGATATACCAGACGATCGTAAAGCTCTTCAACCAGAACAAAGCGGTTGACCTAAATACGGTGATCATAGAACTACGCAAAAATTCGCAGTTAGAAGAGGTAGGGGGTATTCCGTATTTGGCACAACTTACGCATAATATAGCGTCTGCTGCACACTTAGAGACTCATGCACATCTTGTCTTAGAATATGCGATGCGAAGGAGTCTTATAGGGATCTCTTCACGTATTCAAAAGGAGGCGTATGATGAGCAGATAGATACGTTTGAGCTACTTGATAGGGCGGAGCAAGCGCTTTTTGAGGTAGCTGAAGGCAATGTGCAAAAAAATTACTTTGACATCAACAGCTTGATGCAAAACGCGATCACGCATTTAGAAAACACGAAGGTCAAGGAGGGGGGGCTTACAGGGGTACCTACTGGCTTCTTGGCCCTTGATCAGTTCTTATGTGGTTGGCAGGCTTCCGACTTTGTGGTAGTGGCTGCTCGTCCGGGGATGGGTAAGACATCTTTCTTGCTTTCTATCATTAGAAACGCGGCGGTCGATCACAAAAGGCCCGTGGCGCTTTTCTCTCTTGAGATGTCTTCTTTGCAGTTAACGAACCGACTTATTGCTCAGGAGGCGGAGCTTTCAAATGAAAAACTAAAAAGGGGCAGCCTCAAAGAGTATGAATGGCAGCAACTCTATCACAAAACAGCGAGTCTTACGCAAGCACCTATCTATATCGACGATACGCCGGGCCTTTCCTTGTTCGAGTTTAGGGCAAAGTGCCGCCGACTTAAAGCGCGTCACCATGTAGAGTTGATCGTGGTCGACTACCTTCAGCTAATGAGTGGAGAGGTGCAGCGCAATCATCGACAAGCAGGCAATCGTGAGCAAGAAATTGCTGCTATCTCACGGGGTCTTAAAAGTATTGCCAAAGAACTCAATATCACTATTGTGGCGGCTTCCCAGCTGAGTAGAGCGGTGGAAACACGTGGAGGAGACAAGCGCCCTATGCTCTCAGACTTAAGAGAGAGTGGTGCAATAGAACAAGATGTTGATATTGCGCTCTTCCTTTACCGACCCGCTTACTATGGTATCACTGAGGGGGAAGATAACGAACCTACAGATCAATTGGCGGAGGTGATCATTGCTAAGCACCGCAACGGCCCTACCGGCAAAGTAAATCTCCAGTTCGATGCTGCCCTTACCAAATTTTCTGACTTACAAGTAGGCGAAAAATCGTTTGTCAGCAAGGCCAATAAACCCTTTTAATCACTTTTTATCATGAACACAACTGAAAAGAAAATCCAGGAAATGAATGTAGAAGAGCTCGTAGATGAGCTTATGGCGCGCTTCAGTGCGATACATCAGCAGCTCAATATCATTGAGATCCAAACAAGTCATCAAAACCGAAAAATTCTCCATCTGGAAAGCAAGGTGAATGCTATCAGATCCCTTACAGGCAAAATACAGTCACACTCCAAGATAGCGCAAAGTTAGTTTCTAGTACCCCTTCAAAAAGGTATGTCTTTAAAAAATTACTAGTTACAAATCAGGAACGTTGAATAAACCTCCTTTTTTGCTCAGTAGAGTAGGTCGGCGCTCCACCTCTTAACGAAGAGATAGAGCGCTTTAACCTCTAAGAACCACACGTGACAGTTCCCGTCATGCGGCTCAAGCAGTACGTATAGCTACTTTATGACCGTGTCTACTGTGTACCTGTTTATGACATATTTCATGTAATATGCAAAGGTTGTTTAGGGAATTTCCTCCTCCTTGATTCTTGGGTATGATATGATGTAAGTGGCTCTCTTATCCATTGTCGATGTGGTCTTGACATACAAGACAAAGTCCTTTCTGTCTTTTTCCTCTTATACTGTTATTCCTGTATTTCCTCTTTCTTTCTTGCCTCAATTTCTAGTATTTTTTGAGGGTTCCATCGTCTGGTGAGTTGCGAATTTTGACCTCTATGTGTCTTATTATGGGAATTCAACTAAGTTTCTTTGATCTTTTGATTTATTTGTTTGATCACGCTTACTAGAGGTTTTCCAAGCACTTTTCTAAATAGGATTTTAACCTCTCTTTTGAATCTTTTTATAGATTCTTTGGAGGGTTTTATCCACACTAGTTGACCTGTTTTCTTGTTCGGGTTGCTGTACTGTCGAATATTAAATCCTAAGAAGTCGACTCCGTTATCTATGTGCTTTATACTCGTCTTCTTGTTGGATAGTGTCAATCCTCTTTCTTGTAGCCAGTTGGGACGTGTCGCAAAGTTTTCACTGTAGACGTTCCTCTTCAGTTTTAGGCGTACCTCTCCCCTAGAAAACCGAGAGACATCTAGTGAAAAGATGCACCTCTTGCCTCAGTGTCTTAACTTTTTTAAATCGACCTTTTCTAAACATACGCATTACCTCAAATCCTGCTATGGTGGC
>JBCCFU010000142.1:0-3093 GCA_039029575.1 Bacteroidota bacterium
GGTACACACCTCTTTCTTCTAGCATCTCTTTCAAGTATCGGTAGCTTATGCCGTATTTTAGGTACCAGCGAATGGCCAATATAAAGATGTCTTGTTTGAATTGGAGGTGTTTAAATAGGTTCATTGTAAGCGGGGTTCAGAGGTTAAATTGAATCTCCGAAGTTAACTCTTACAGCTCTATAAAATCAAGTTTGCGACAGATCCTATTTTATTCATTTTTTCCCTTTTTCTCTCTCTTTCCATTTCTCCTCTCCCTTTCTATTTTTACCTCACTATTTATCTTCTTTTCCAAGTACTTTCCAAAGTGCTCACTGTCTCTAGCTCAGGCACTACGCCTTTATCCTCAATCAATAATTTTAAAAAGCAGTAGGTAAACACATTATTTGCTTGTCTGGCAATGTCTAAAGGACTTTGGCCATCTTCGTTTTCTTGCTGTAATACCTCAAGTCCAAAAGGAGAATAACACATTGCTACAAGTAAATTAATGATGCCGTCCTCAAGTTGCATGGGGATGATCTTGCCTTCCTGTGATATTTTTTTAAGTGTATTCAGTGTATCTCTTGCCTTATTGTGATAACTTTTGATGAAGGATTGATAAGCGCATGTCAAAAAATCATATTCGTTTGCCACTTTAATATAGAAACATCTGCCGGCAATGATAGAGAAAATGCTATTTCCTTCTCCTATTTCTACAAGATTAGCGTTGTTCTTAGAAAATGATTCTATTTGCCATTTTATCTTCTCAGCATTACTTTCTTTCAAAAGATAAAAAATAAGCCTCTTACCTTCAAAAAGGAGGTCTACATCTGCCCCTTTAGAGACTAAAAAATCGAAAATTCTGCTGCGTCTGTCTCTTTCTTCTTTTTTGCCTTTTTCTGTCGTACCGTAGTTTCTTGACATAAGCTCATATAAAATACAACCCGAAAGTCGTTTTTCCGTGTCGTAGTTTTTGTTGACTGGTGGCTTGAAGCTTTCAAAGATATATTTAATGCTGGCCTCCCTTCCATGCACAAGGCATTCTTGAAGTATGTACGGTTTAAATGTTGCGTTTTTTGTATACAAAAGTTTGATAATTTCAGCATTGTTGTAATGTAAAGCCATATCAAAGGCCGTTTCCCTTAGTTCATCTTCTCCTGAGAAACACTGTTTAACTGCTTTTTTATCGAACTCTACTCCCTTTTGGACCAGTAATCGTACCCCTTCGGCATAAGAGATGCTTGTAGCAATATGGATGGCTGCCCAGTTTTTATAATCCTCTTTGTTGAGAAATGCCTTATATGCTTCTTCGTACGCATCGTCTTCATAATTTGCTTTAAAATGTGCTTCAAGCTTTGTAAGCAGCAATGCAAGGATTTCGGGGTCTTTACGCCTATACATGACCTTATGCAGGATGGTCTTCCCTTTAAGGTCTTCTTTTTCTATGTCGTCCACGCCACTTTCAATAAGGGTTTTGATGATATCCTTACTTCCTTTGTTACTAATAGCACTGAAGAGGTAACCTTTTTCAATAGGTGCACCTTGGCCAAGTAGCAAATCAAAGATCTTAAAGCTCCTTTCGGTCGCCGCATAAAAGAGTGGCTTAGACATGCGATCGAAAGAATGGTTCACATCTGCCTTTTGCTGACATGCCTTTTTCTTTGCTTTTTCTTCATTTGCTTCTTCTTCCTTTTCCTCTTCTTCGTTTGTTTCTTTCTTGAATTCCCCTTCTTGTAACAAATATTCGACCCCCTCTACGTATTGTGTCTTGATAGCTTCTACAAGAGGTGTTCCCCATTGGTCGATACGCTTGTCTCCGTCAATGGGAAATCCACATTCTTCAATAAAATATTGAACGATTTGCAAATGCTCATTTCTTAAACCTGCACGCAAAGCACGCCACATAAACTTGTCGTGAAGAGGGTCTAAATGTATCTCTGTCTGATGTTGCTTCTGCGACTTTTTTGTCTGTTGTGGGGGACTTGGATTTACACTTTTGTCGCGAACTATCTTATCCTTTGCTTCTATCAATGCTTTGACAATTCCTAGATACCCTTTCTCTGCCGCTATGATAAGTGGACAATCTGAGTTACAAGGAGTTGAGAAGAGGAAGTCTAAGTATGGTTCCTTATACGATTTTTTTTTATCATCTTTCTTTTTAAAATGTGCTTCAATTTCATCAAGGAAGAATGAAAAGAGGGCAAGGTCTTCTTGCTGCTTTTTGCATACTATATTAAGGACGTTTTCACCTTTAAAGTTCTTCTTTTGAAGATCAGCCCCATGGTGAATGAGACATTTGACAATATCTTTCCCTGCTTTTTCTGCAGCGATGTGAAGGGCTGTTTTGTAGTATCTAGCTTTTTGGTTGATGAACCGAAGCAATCTGCTCTTGAAATCTTCTGGATATTTTTTTTCAAAATATGTTTGGATAGCTTTCATAAGCTTTGAAAAGAATGAAGCGCTTTGATGCTTACTTTTGCAAGCGATATGGAGGATTGTTTTTCTCTCTTCATACATTCTTTCAAAGTCTATTCTTTCAAATTTCGGGTCGTTGGCAAGGCACTCTTGAAGCGCATTTTCGTCACCTGCTTCTACTGCAGCACGTAAAGGATCCATTTTTTCTGAGACTAGATGGATCGTCCCAGAGACCGCAGCAACCGTGCTTATTATGCTAAAACAAAGCCATAGCCATCTCGTAGGCCTGCGAAGGAAATGTTGGGTGTGTGAGGAAGGTAGATGAAGGGGGCTAGCAACGGTGAGCATGGTAGAAGAAATAGGTACTGTCAAATTTTGTGTGTCTCAAAAAAGGTCTAAAAATTGAAAAGTTTAAGAAATTTTTTGTCGTTTGCAAATATTTTAATAGGGTAATTGTAGTGATTTTCGCCTAAGTCCATTGCAACAAAACCTATCAAGGCAATCGCCGACTCAGGACTAGGGAAAGAGTTTCTTATTTTTGTCGTTCGTTTTACGCTTTTAGTGACATGCTCCGACCACTAAACGGTAGCCCGTTCTAGTGGCGGCTTCTTGCGACCTAATAAGCCAATCAGACTTATCCTCTCGCCAAAGCACCTGCGCTGACAGGTATTGCCTTGGAGGAACTCTTTATACAAACACTCA
>JBCCFU010000143.1:0-3067 GCA_039029575.1 Bacteroidota bacterium
ACTTTTGATGCTGTAATGACGTCGTGGGGTCTTGGTGCAGTACCAGAAATGGCGGCCATCAGCCAAGAGGTCACGTACGTGGCAGCTGGAACGTTGCGTCTGTATGTCTCATCGTAACGGTCTTCCCGATACGTTGGGAGCATGTCTTCAAAAACTGGGTTATTCCCCAACCTTCTCTTTACGATATCCATCACCACCTCAAATTGCTTGTGGTCGAAGATAAAAGAAAAGAAGTTGTACAAATGGTCTTCTCTTCTCCCGCAGGTTTGCTTGAAGATCGTAGAACGCATACAGCTGCGAAATTTTTGATGGCGATGCTGACGGAAGGGACGCAGGACAAGGAGAAGGCGGTCATCACAGATCAGCTTGACAGATGTGGTGCGATGCTCTTGGGTAGTATGACGAAAGATCGGTTTACTCTGGGACTCAAAACAATGCCTAAGTATTTCCTTGAGCTCTTGCCTCTGTTTGCAGAGGTCTTGGCAAAGCCTTCCTTGACAGAAGAAGGTCTTGCGCGCCAAAAGAAAGTGACGCAACAACAGCTGTCTATCGCTAAAGAGAGTCCTCTATATCTGGCCAATGAAAAGATCAACACCCTGCTTTTTGGAAAAGATCACCCCTACAGCTACACCATGGAAGAGGAAGACATCTCCTCACTGCAAGCCAGTGACCTCAGAGCCCTCTACGAAGCGCGTGCATGGTATCCAGGAGTCGTCGCGTTAAGTGGTAAGGTCGACAAGGCGATGATTGAAGCGATACAAAAGTCCCTGGTCAACCTCCCCTCCAAAGCGAAGCCTTCGTTTCCCTCTCCTACCTCCCAACCTAGTCAAGAGAAACGTTGCTTCATCGACAAAGAAGGGCCACAGTCCGCCCTTTTCCTAGAGACAGAGATCATCGAGCTTACCCATCCTGACTACTTCGCCTTGTATATCCTCAACTACCTGCTTGGTGGGCCCTACCTTGGCTCTCGCCTGATGGGAAACATACGGGAGGAAAAAGGTCATACCTACGGTATAAATAGTTGGACACATCCTCATTCTTATGCGACGATCTTAGGCATCACCGCACAAGTAAAAAAAGGCTTTGCCGAAGAGACATATCGGGCTGTCTGTAGTGAGATAAAACGACTGCAAGAAGAGCCTATCTCTACCGAAGAGCTGAAAACAGTGAAAGAAAACTTAAAGTCCACTTTGAGGACATGGTGTGACAATAAAGAGGCGATAGCAAGTATGTTTATGTCGTACTACTTTCTAGGTATAGACTTCAAGCGCCTCGACCAACTGTACAAAAAAGTAGAAGAAGTCACCCCCCAAGAGTTGCAACGAGTAGCCAAAGAGCACCTCGACAGCGAAAAGCTCTACTGCGTCATCGTCAATAAGTAAGCTTTTGCTGCCACCTAACCCAACACACCTCCTAATTATTTCTTTTTCCCCTATGATTTCCTACCACGCGTTCCAACTCAAAAATGGCTTACAAGTCATCGTACATCCAGTAGATAATACAGAAATGGTCTTCCTTGACCTGATGTATAAAGTAGGCTCGTTCGACGACCCGCCCCAGCAAAGAGGCATTGCGCACTTTTACGAACACATGATGTTTAGTGGCTCTACCCATATCCCTGACTACCCAAAAGCGACGCAAGATATGGGGGGCAAATCCAACGCCTATACTGCTTTCGACAGGACCGTCTATATGATGTCCCTTCCCAAAGAAAACTTAGAAGCCGCCTTCTGGCTTGAGTCCGACCGCCTCCTCTTTCCTCAGATGAAAAGCGACAAGCTCGAAGTGCAACGCAAGGTAATCCTCGAAGAGTTTAAACAAATACGCCATAGCAGACCTTATGGTGACATCTTTGACCACCTCCTCGACCTATCATATGTAGATCCTTGCTATACCTACAGTGTCATAGGCAAAGAACTTTCCGACATTGAAAACATCACCTTGGAAGACATCAACGCTTTCGGGCAAAATTTTTATACCCCTACAAATGCCGTGCTGGTCATTTCAGGCGATATATCACCTGCTGAGGTGGAACCAATGGTCGAAAAATGGTTTGGCGAAGGCAAACCTTCCACCGTACAACGCACTAGGCCTCCCCTCCGTGATGAGACAAAGAGAAAAGGGGTAGAAAAAAGCGTAGATGCAGATGTCCCAGCCAATAGTCTTACATATGCCTATCATATCCCTTCACAGCTCGACAAAGCGCACTTGCCGCTGGCGCTGATCACCACCCTGCTGGGACAAGGGGCCTCCTCTAACTTACACAGGGTCCTTGTAGATGAAAAGGGGTGGGCAGGAAACGTAATGAGCGCATGTATAGACACTTTCTACGGAGGACTCCTTTTGATACAGGCACGCCTTCAAGAAGGTGTCTCTTACGAAGAAGTAGAGCAAGTCATCCAGCAAGAAATCACAACCCTACAAAAAGAAGGCATACGCGAAGAAGCTTTAGAGAAAATCAAAAATCGGCAAGAAAACCAATTTGACCTCTATAAAAACAACTTGCATGGGTTAAATAGCATGCTGGCCTCTGGTCACTATTTAGGAGATCCTCTCTTTTCAGAAAAGATGTTCAAAGAAAAGCTTCCAACCATCACTTCTAAGGAGGTACAGGCGGCGGCCAGCGATTTTCTTGCCTCCAAAGACGTGATCAAACTCTACTACAATAGCAGGCGTAAGGGTACAGATAAAAAAGAATAATAGCCACCCTTTTTTTGGATCTGTCGCAAACCTGATTTTATAGAGCTGTAAGAGTTAACTTTGGGGATTCAATTTAACCTCTGAACCCCGCTTACAATCAACCTATTTAAACACCGCCAATTCAAACAAGACATCATTATATGGGCCATTCGCTGGTACCTAAAATACGGCATAAGCTACCGAGACTTGAAAGAGATCCTAGAAGAAAGAGGTGTGTACCTAGATCATACCACGATCAATCGATGGGTAGTCTTCTATGCCCCATTTAAGAAAGTGGTATCCCCATAATATGTGACGTTCCACGCGATTTGGAGTACACTCCAATTTTGCAGTACTCATACTTCCAAGAATTGTGCATCCTTTAAAA
>JBCCFU010000144.1:0-3009 GCA_039029575.1 Bacteroidota bacterium
ACCACTATCAAACGCCAGCACAAACTCTGTAAAGCTTCCTTCCCCTTGTTTGGAGGTGACATCTACCTTGATATTAGAAGCATCCAGAATGAGTTTAACAAATGCAAGGCCTACCCCTCTGTTCTCCTGATCTCCTGTAGTGAAGCCGAGATTAAAAACATTAGGGAGCAGTTCCGCAGGGATCCCTCTCCCATTGTCTCGTATACGAACCTTTCTTTCACTCCCATCTATCTCGATGACCATCTGCGTGGCCAACCCATGTTTCCACGCGTTGACAACGAAGTTGAAGATCACATTCGTAAAGAAAGGACGGATAAGCATGCCTTGAAAGTCTTTTTTACATTCAACTTTTACCTCCACCTGAGACGCATATCTTTTGGGAAGGGCTAAGACGATATAGTCGATAAACGATTTCATATATACCTTCTCTCGCGGCACTTGCCCTATCTCTTTACTTATGAGCCTTTCAAAATGCATAAAATCTCGGTTTAGCTCTTTCAAGGCTTGATCTATTTTCTTGCTTTCGTCTTGCATAGAGGCTACTTTCTTCTTTGAGAGGAAAAAACCTTCTTCCCCTGCCTCATTTTTCGTAGGCGTTAGTCCCCTGATATTGCTATCTTGGATGTACGCAGAAAGCGTTATATCCGAAAGAGGATGTCTGGCATCATGGGTCATTGTCTGACCAAACACTTTTTTTAAATAAAGTTGTTGGGAGACGTAGGTCTCAAAAAACTGGCCAAAGAAAAGGACGAATAGCGCCAACATCCCCCATACAATATACACACCCATATGCGCTTCACTCCAGAGAGTTTCAGGCAATGCACCATAGACCACATACCACCCTCCGCATGTGAGTGCAATGCCCCATATACTCATCCAGATAAATGCACGGCTGCTAACCAAAAAAGCGAGAAAGATGAAGCTTAGAAGAAATAAAAGCATGTCAAAAAATGTGGTATGGGTCTGAATAAAGGCGATGGTCCCTCCGAGTGGCAAGCAGAAAAAAATAGTGGTCAGCCAATACAGCGGAAAGTAAAGTTTCAGCCTAAGCGGCCAGATCCCCTCTATCATCAGACCTGCACACAAAGAGATGCCAATAAAATAAATCAACATCATAAAGTTAATCCCCCCCTCACCTTGGCTCCCCCCAACGCTGCTGCCGAGCCCATATAGAACAAACATAAAGACACTAAATACCAAAGGATGTGAAGGTCGCTTGAATACCTCTTGTCGAGCAAGCGCTGGCAGGTTGAAAGTAGCTTTTACCCATTGAAGGATCCTTTCTTGTATCTTTTCCCAGCGGGGCTTCACTACTTTATGAGCGGTATAGTTTTTTCCGCGGGTGACTATGGCGATGCCTTTGTTGAGGTAGATGTGGGTAATGAAGTAGGCGAGGAGGGCTAAGGGAAGAGCTATAAGGAAATAGTCACGATCTGCTAGGTGTCGAAGATGATGTCTCCACGGAAAAAGTGTTTTTTGGCCATAAAAAACGGAGCAATATGCCACCACAAAGCTAATAAAAGAACTTTTGCTCCCTTTAAGTCCCATTACTCCTAAAATAAAGGGAATGGTAATGATTACTTGCAAATTCATGATGGGTACTATTAATGTTCGCCTTATAAGACGAACACTTTCATGCTCTACTCGAGTTCCTATAGCTACTGCTATCATACCGATGATAAAAATGCTGATTTTCGCGTAGTTGAGTTGTCTGCGTTCATCCAATATCTTCTTGTCAAGTAGACGTTGTATGGGTACGATCACATCTTTGATAGCCGTAATCCCCATAGTATGGAGAAAAGAGTCTATGGTAGAAAGTAATATACCTATTATGCCTAAAGCAATGAAGTCAAGAATACGAGGGTTATTTTTAAATAAATATTTGACTACCTGGATGAATACATCTTTGCTCTTCGCAAGCCCCAACTTTTCCTTTTGTGTGATCCCAAATAAACCAATAATCAAAAACATTCCTGCAATAACTGCATAAATCAACGCTGTAGTGTACCATGTACGGCTTACTTTACTTTTATCTTTGACCACCAGCATTCGATGTGTCAAAGGGGGAGACATCACAAGGTAACAAGAAAATAAATAATAAACAAGTAAGCCTTTGATGCGTAGAAAAAAATCGGAACGGCTAAAAAAAGATAATTTATCAGGTTCTTGTTGAGCTACTTTCTTAACCAATGGAAGGATCCCTCCAGTATGTAACACTACTTTTTGAACTGTCCAAAAGAGCACAATCAACAATACTACCAATTGTAATACATCTGTATAACTCACAGATCGCATCCCTCCAAATGTACTATATAACACTGCTATACCTCCAAAAAATACCACTCCAATGGTAAAATTCATACCCCATAACTTAGTGCTAAGGAGACCAATCGCCGAAATTTGGGTAATAACCAAAGCTAAGCAGAATAAACAATGAATGATCCCTGACAATAGCTGACTCCACCTTCCATACAATCCTTGCATCACACCGCCTAAGGTAGGTCCTTCAAAAAAAACCAGTTTAGGAGAAAGAAAAAAACCAATAAAAAAGGTAGAAATTATAAAATGAGCTAAAATTAGGATAGGAATTATAATGCCAAGCTTAAGCGTTGTAGTATCTATAATAGCCAACTCTCTACTTGAAACAACCGTAGCCAAAATCGTCATAATTAGCACTCCCGTTGGCAAGTTTCTGCTCGCCATGGCGTAGTCTTCAAAGCTGCCTGCTTTTGCTTTTCTGTGCGCCCACCAGCCGATGGCAAGGTTGGTGATCATAAAAACAAGGATAAGTGGATGCTGCAAGAAAGGTTGAATATACGTCATAATAGAGAGATAAAAATAGATGGTTATGGATAAGTGTATAAAAAATGGGACCATAGAGGTTTAAAGCTCCATGACATAAGTAAGATAATGAAATAAAATACAACAAGTTTCTCAAAACTGTCGCAATTTTTCAAATCGTAAACTTAGGCCACTAAAAAAGCAAATCAAGCACCACGTAGGGTTCAC
>JBCCFU010000145.1:0-3006 GCA_039029575.1 Bacteroidota bacterium
AAGGCCCCCTCCCACATAAAAGATAGTGAACCCACAAACGCGAATAACATAAGTAAAAAAAGTGATCAAAAGGCAAAAGGCAAAAAAGTCCTAGATAAAACAGCACAAAAATCAAACAAGAAGAAAAAAGTTGAAAGCGACGACTTCAAAATTGAGATAGAAGCAGATGACTCAGGTAAAAAAGAAACAAGCAGTGATGAAAAGCCTTTGCTTCCTAAACCTCCAATAAGTGAAAAAAGCAACTCAAGCCCCAAAGGCAACCAAGCGAAAAAGCCAAATTAAATAAAACCGGTAAAAAGAGAAAGGAATCCGACTCAGGTGGTTTTTTAAGATAAAATGAATGTGTTACGTAAAACTAAGTACTTTCCATAAATGCGCAAAGTGAGTCATAATTTGTAATTTTGTGACCATCAACCCACTTATTCCATGTTTAACTACGCACATTCCCTCCGGCAGTACCCACCCCTTATGATCCTAGAGGAGCTCCTCAAATCCACAGCCCCACCCACCTACGTTGTCGGAGGCTTCGTTCGCGATCTACTCCTTGACCGCCCCTCCAAAGACATAGACATCGTATGCGTAGGCGACAGCATCGCTCTAGCCAAAGCATTTGCCAAAAAGACAAACAGCCGAAAGCTAGCCATCTACAAACGCTTTGGCACCGCTATGGTACATTACCAAGGATGGGATGTAGAGTTCGTCAACGCCAGAAAAGAATCGTACCAACCCAACTCTCGCAAACCGACCGTCACACAAGGTACACTAGAAGACGACCAAAAAAGACGGGACTTTACCATTAATGCCCTGGCCATCCAACTCAACCCCTCCCACTTTGGCCAGCTCATAGATCCCTTTCAAGGTATCCAAGACCTTCAAGACCGTCTCTTACGCACCCCCCTTGACCCAGCAAAGACATTCTCCGACGACCCACTGCGCATGATGCGTGCCATACGCTTTGCTTGCCAACTCTCCTTTACACTCCACCCCACACTACACACAGCCTTAGAAAAAGAATCCAACCGCCTCACCATCGTCTCCAAAGAACGTATCATCACCGAACTCAACAAAATCATTCTCTCCAACGAACCCGCCCGTGGCTTCTACCTCCTCAACGAAACCTACCTCCTTGGCCATATACTTCCCGAACTACAGGCCCTCCAAGGCATCGAAACCATCCAAGGTAAGTTACACAAGGACAACTTCATCCACACCCTGCAAGTTCTTACCAACGTCTCTCAAATGTCCGATAACCTATGGCTTCGATGGGCTGCCCTCCTTCACGACATCGCCAAAGCGGCCACCAAACGCTTTCATCCAAAGATAGGCTTCACCTTCCATGGACACGAAGAACTCGGGGCCCGTATGGTCCCCCAACTCTTCCGTCGACTCAAACTACCCCTCAATCACCATATGCGGTACGTTCAAAAACTTGTTCGACTCCACCTTCGACCCATCGCCATCGCACAAGATACTGTCACCGACACAGCTGTTCGGCGACTTATGCATGATGCAGGAGAACATATCAACGACCTGATGACCCTCTGCCGTGCAGACATCACCTCCAAAAACAGCCAAAGAGTTCGAAAATACCTCCACAACTTCGAAAAAGTAGAAAATAAAATCGCTGCCGTCGAACAAAAAGACTTCATACGCAACCTCCAACCCATTATCAACGGCGAACAGATCATGAAAATCTTCGACTTACCACCCTGCCAACAAGTAGGGATCCTCAAAAAAGCCCTTAAAGAAGCCGTCCTTGACGGCAGCGTCCCCAATGAAAAAAAAGCCCTTTACACCTACCTCATACAAATAGCTAAAAAGCACAACCTCTCCCCTGTAGACAACCATCCTAACAAAACATAAAACACATGGAGAACAACAACTACCATCTACCTGTCATGTCCAAAGAAACCATCGAAGGACTTGCCATACAACCCTATGGTACCTATGTAGACCTTACCTTTGGCGGAGGTGGACATACACGTGCCATCTTACAACAACTCAATACCCACGGCCGACTCTTTGCCTTTGATCAAGACCCAGACAGTGCCCTGCAAGCTGCCAACATCAAAGATCCACGCCTCACCTTCATTCAAGCTAATTTCCGCTTTTGTACACAATTCCTTGCCACCCACAACACCCTGCAAGTAGACGGCATCCTCGCCGACCTTGGTGTCTCCTCTTTTCAACTCAATGAACCCACCAGAGGCTTTGCCAATCGCATGAATGGCCCCCTAGACATGCGCATGAACTACCAAGTCCCCTTGAGTGCCACACAGCTCATCAATAACTACTCCCCAACCCAAATCATTACCATTCTGCAGCAATACGGCGAGATACACAACCCCAAAAAACTAACCCAACACATCATACGCAACCGAAAAATCAACCCCATCACCACCACCGCGCAACTTACCGCCATCGCTACCCCATGCGCTCCTAGAAAGCGACTCAACAAATATTTAGCAAAAGTTTTTCAAGCTTTCCGCATCGCTGTCAACGACGAACTTGGGGCCCTCAAAGAACTACTCCTACAAACCCCTAACTTACTAAAATCCCAGGGCCGCCTCGTCATCCTCGCCTACCACTCGCTAGAAGATAAACTCGTAAAAAATTTCATCAAAACAGGCAGCTTAGAAGGAAAACTCAACCATGACCCCTACGGTAACCTCCTCCGCCCACTCCAACCCGTACATCGTAAAGCCCTCAAAGCCAGCGAGACAGAAATCGCACACAACAATAGAGCACGTAGTGCCCGTCTACGTATAGCAGAAAAAGTTACCGTCCCGAATTCTGTGTCTACAGCTAAAAATTAACAGCTCTTTAAGTTGATTTATAACAAAATAAAAATTTAACTATTTTAATATCACGCGCCCCCATGTTGTCATTTCGAGAAATTTTTGGACGTGTCGCAAAGTTTTTACTGTAGACGTTCCTCTTCAGTTTTAGGCGTACCTCTCCCCTAGAAAACCGAGAGACATCTAGTGAAGAGATCTACCTTTTGCC
>JBCCFU010000146.1:0-2992 GCA_039029575.1 Bacteroidota bacterium
GCGATTATCAAAAAAAATTAAAAGAGAAACGTGACCTAGACCGTGTTCTACAAAAGGGTGATATTAGCGCGGCTTTAAAAATACAAACAGAAGAAAAGTTAAAGAAATTAGAAGAGTTCGGCATAAAAAGACTGGACGACTTCCTACACTGGTGTCTTAAAAATAAGGTCATCCAACGAGGTATGGCACTAGATTATAAAGACGAAGAATACAATCGCATCACCTTTTTAGAAAGCGTCAGTGAGAAAGGACTCAAAGAATTTAAACTTGATGATATCGCCAAGGCACTAGATAAAGATCAAAAAAATTCTGATTTTGATAAGAAGTATGTAAGTGGCGGCAATAATTTAAAAAAGAGGTGGGACGCATTTATCAACACAGACAGTGGCGAAACTCAAAGAGTCCTCTCCCTGAATCTGCTTTCAAAGGATGGAAGCAATGCTGAGGAAAAAAAGAAACAAGCAGAAATAATCGCTGGATTTTTACCCGAAGACGGAAATAAACGCAAGGTTTGGAACGTTGAAAAAAATAAAAGACCCACTAACAACGACAAGACCATCATAGCACTCAACGAGTATCTCTATAACACACTAGAACGCACATATTCATACAGTTCTAGTCTGCCAGAAAAAAAGAAACAAAGTTTTTGGCATTGGTGCCTAGACAATGGAGTGATCGAAAGAGGCATGAAGCTCAAAGGCAATTATGCTTTCATACGCTTTGTGAAAAAGATAAACAAAGAGAAATCTAAAACATTTTCAACACAAGAGATCATAGATGCATTGATACGTGATTTTACCAATGACGTAATCACAGATGAGTTAGCTTGGAAAAATCTGATAGACGACAGAAATGACCTCCAAGAAATCAGAAAAGCGATTAGACGAGATATCCTTTTCAACTATGATAAGACGAAAAGAAAATTGTTAAGTTTTTTCAAGACCAGCCTGTTGGATAGAAATGATAGTAATAATAAAGATCTAAACGACGATATGGATGAGTTTCTTGAACAAGAGGAAACCCTTCCTGATGACAAAAATCCATTCAAAGAAAAAAGAGGTCATTATGGGGGTGAACTAGGGCAACGCTTGAACTACCATCAAAGGAAGGAAAGACATAAAAAGAAGAAAGAGTCCTCCGATGACTCGTCTAATGGCTCGTCTAACACTCCCTCCGTACCTCCTGTAATGACCTGGGGAGCAGTCGCTATAATACTCTCAGCAGGAGGCTGGTACTTGTTCAAGAAGTTCAAATTAGGTAAGAACCCCAACGCAAAGGAGGCACCGCCCAAAAGCATTGAAAGCGAAGCCGTCTAAGTGCCTTCAGATTAAATAAAAATCTCCTGTTCATGAATTCATAGGTGAAAAGTTCAAAGTAAAAAAGAGCCATCCCAAAGCATTGAAAGCCAAGTCGTCCAAACAAAGCATAATGACCTCGCCTCTCCACCCGTCATTTCAGCGTGGCAAAGGAAAAAATTGTAGTATTTTGAAAAAATAACTACCTTTGTTGTCAATATCATTAGGATAACCCCTCTATCACAGAGTAAGGCTCCACATCTGACCTTTCCAATCTCTTTACTATCATGAAAAGAAACCATATATACGCTTACCCTCTGCTTGCGCTCCTTACGTTCAGCAACCCCCGTCTCGATGCCGCCGCCGAGAAACAAGTCACCTCAAAGACAAAAAAATCAAACATCAAAGCATCGAAAACCACGATCTATCAACACCCCAACCATCGCATAAAAAACTTTACTTGCTCTCAAGGAGGCCTCTTCTTTATGGAGAAAGACGGTCTTAAATTGTTCTTTTTAGAAAAGATGGCAACGTTCAATTGCACCTTGATAGCAGGATACAGACGCATGTACACAAAAATAGACATCGGGCAAGACCTTTTATCCCTTATCAAAGCATTCTTAGGACAATATCAAAGACTAGAATTAAAGACTTCAGCCGCCTTAGAGTCTCGGGTTAGTTCTATGGTCGCCTCTCCCCTAGGTAATTATTGTACCACCACAAGTAAAGGAGGTTATTGCATCTTCAAGGTACTTGAGAAAAAGATCTACTGTCTACATAGTGTTTTCAACGTGAATCATTGCGGTTGGGGCGATCCATTCATCCTTGATAGCGCCTGGTGGGGACGAACATTTTTGATGGTTCGTCAAGGCGGGATATTTCAGTTTGATGCTGAGACAGCAAATCAAATCAAGCCAACATACCCAAAATTAGCATTATCAACAGAAAACATAGACGAAATTGTATGCAACAAAAAAGGACAGCTATTGATCAGGTCGAGCGCTAGGGATAGAGGAATCGGCAAAATGGTCTTATATGATCTAAAAGAGCACACAATGGAAAAAATTATAGTTCACCTCATAAAAAATTTTGAAATTCATTCAATCGCACTAAATGACCAATATGTATGCTATAAAAGCTCATTGAAAGAGAACAACATCTCCAAAGAACAAGAGATCATGGTATATGATTTAATCACAAAAGAAACACAAAAATTATCTTATGATAAAGATGATGTGCAGCAGTATACGCTACTAGACAACTATCTAGTATTTAGTACTTTCAATGGCATCTATACAAACAGACTCCCACTAGATGGATCGCCTGCTACCTGCCTCATAAAAAATCTTGACAAAGACGTTCAAATAAGTCAAGAGTCTGGAGACAGTTTTTACTATACAAGTAGCAATGGACAAGACCATGAACTGATACGAGTGAACCTAAGTTAGCTCTTAAAACGACCTTTGTCTTACCGAAAAGCTCCTCATAATGGAGCCGTGCGCTACGCATGCGACGAAGAAATCATGTCTTTTCGAGCACAAACTGGTACCGTCCCAAAAAGTGTCGTGCGACGTGAAAATCGTGTTATTAAATGTTTTAATTATGGAAATAGAAATAAAGATCCAACTAGATAAAACTCAATATGCTGTTATTGACAGCCTACCGATGCATGCCATTTTGGTAACGGAATCGTGTGA
>JBCCFU010000147.1:0-2933 GCA_039029575.1 Bacteroidota bacterium
ATCTCGGCCCTCGAGGAAAAACAGAGATATCCTTCCGACAATTCTTGAGAAACAGCCACCTTGCCACCCTCTTAGTATATAAATACCACGACACCTACGAAAAAGAAGCTCCCGAACAATTTATATCCGAAAAAGACAGCTTCGCTATCCGAAGCGCTATCGAAGGGATCCTAGTCGCCATCCTCGCCTGGACCTTCTTGGCAAGCACCAACATTAACCCATTCAAATCTTCTGACAGTCCCCTCAACTCAGGAGGCCTCTATAACTTCAGTGGAGGACTGATAAACGTTTGCTGGTACAATAGCCACTTTCAAATGCTCATGCGCTGTGATCCTGATATCCTCGTCAACACAAAATATAAAGAAGTCAATCAGACACATCAAAACTTGATAGATAAACTTAAAAGTGCCATGAATGGCGGAAACGGCCCTACCCTGGACGATGTATACTGCGCACGAGATGCCCTTACTGCAGCAGTAAGGACGCACAGTTACATACCCTCTAGAAAAAGTCGGGAACAGTGGGATGGCCCAGAATTTGTAAAGGCGCTTTTAATGATCAATAAAAAACTTTACGAAGATAAGGATGATTTATGGCCGCTAGAACTTCATAAGGATAAACTTCGTTCGTTGACTTTTAGAAAAGATATAATTTTTGAAGGTTTCAAAATAGGTTACGATGTTACGGAGAAACAAAAGGAAGCCATAGAAAAATATATAAACAAAGAAACTACACCATCCCTAGAAAAAACGTACCTAGAAACAATAGTCTCGATACCTATCGAGCTTCCAGTGCAAGATCTACGCCAAAACACCCAGATCGAAGAACCTTCTTACACAATGCAAGAACTAGTTGATCGAAAATTTTCTTCAGAAGAAACAATTGGTACAGATCATGCTGAATACCTTCCAGTAAGTGCACTAGAAAAAATCCTAAAAATTGAGAACAAAAAAAGCTGGAAGAAAGCTAAAAAAGAACTTCAAGAATTGTTTAAGTGGAAAAAGAAATTTAAAGAAGAATTCATAAAAGAATTCAAAAAGATAAAAAAAGAAAAAGGAATCAATCCCAAAAATTGGAGTGACGACGAAATGTTTGAATATTTTATCTTTTTGTTCGTACAAGAAGATAAAGAAACGAAAAGAGTCAAAGAATTAAAAAAAATATTTTTTGACCCAGACAAATTTGAAGGTAAAGAAGATAGTGTTTGTCAGCCTTTCATCGCACTATATCAAAATAATAAGGAAAAACTTAATGCCCTTTATGGCAACGTAAAAAACAATTTAGAAGCTACAGGCTTCAAGACCAAGTCAGTGCGTATCATAGAAGAGCTACTACTTCAATCCAAAGGTGCTATTACGATGTCTAACGATGAAATGAGCTTTAAGTGCAAATATTCGTTACAGAACAATACTTTATACAACGAAAAAAGAGATATTGTCTACCTAAGTTTGTATCAACAAGTCGATATAAGAAAAGGTAAAGATCTCTATTATAGAAAAGCATTCGGAAACGTAACAGACCTGGAAACCATCACCGTACCTACAACCGATGGAAAAACAGTCAGACTACGCCTTCTAGGTGCTTCATTCTTTGGTCCTAGTAAAGCAAAACAACAAGGAAACGAGTTGATCATAAGTGTAAATAGCGGACATTGGGTATCCATAGCGAAAGAAGGTGATAAGTACCTATTTTTCAATGATTACCGCTCACCAGAAGAGGTAGATTTTACAGCAAAAATGAACGAGTTGCGCAAAAACAACTTCTTCCCAATACTGCTTATTTATGAAAGGGTCCCTGAAGACGAAGAGTAAAGGGTACTCTCTTCTTCAGGAGGTGTTGGCTATGCATGCATGTTTAGGAAGAAAGCGAAGCAACGATGGCGTAGGGAAAGTCCATAGCGCTACAGATGGCCTGCATCCCTTCGACATCATCCCATGTCTCCTTTTGTAGATAGTTGCTAACAACCCAATCCAACGCCAGCTCATTTTTCTCTACAGAAAATAGCACTAGGGGAGCAAGTTGTCCCTTATAGTCAGATAGCGACAGCGACTTCGCTAAAGAACTAAAAATACTCCCTACGCGGATGACACGTTCCCTACCATGGTAGCAGGGCCTATCAAACGTAGCCTCACTGAGATCATCTATGATACAAAGCGGTGTCATCCCATAAGAGACGACCAAGCGATGGAGGCGCTTTCTTATCTCTCTTTTGGCCAATACCTGCTGGGAAAGAGTGTCATTGCAACCCAAAAAAAGAAGTATGATGTGTTGCAGCTCTTTAGGCAAGTCTACATACAGACGACTCTTATGAGCCACTACAAGGGACATCAACATCTTATGGGTTACAATATCCTCGAAACGAGATAGATAACAGAGTTCTGCCAACTTGTAGAAGCGATAGGCCACCTTTTCCTTAGACTCAAAAACCACTTGTCTATATTCTTCTAAAGAGTCCCCAAAAGTAAGATTGACCTTATCTCCGTCATAGAACGTATAGTCACCTTCCGATTCAGACAAAGAAGAAGGGCTGGCAGTCACCCTTTTACGAGATAGCTTAGGAAGCGTAGAAAACGGTTCAGGAGACACAGAGGTATCCTTTACATGCATCTTTTTACGGCTTTGTGAAAAAAAGTCAAAAATAGAGCCAAAACAACACTTAAAAGAATCCTTCGACTCTTTTTCTTCTAAAGAAGCAGTCATTCCCATCGGTAAGATAAAGAAGACAACAACCCATGATAAAAATCTTGAAAAAGGTTGAGGGAAACACATAGTGTGAAGTTATACAATTTTTCTCTAAAAAAGGAATAGTAGGGAGTGTCACAAAAGGCGTGATACAACTTGAGACAGTAACAAAGAGGCACTACAAAGATTCTCTAAACCATAGCAATAGTCCATATTTCCTATATAAATATAAATTTTAGTGTAAAAATATG
>JBCCFU010000148.1:0-2896 GCA_039029575.1 Bacteroidota bacterium
ATGTTTGGAGGGGGCATCAAGACAACGTAAGGCTCTTTTTTGGGGTCGATAGATGACGTAAAAAAGTCGTGCTCTTGCCAGTAGGCATACCACTTGCGCTCAATAAGCTTGGAAGGATAGTCGCGTAATGACATATGAAAAATCAATAAAGGGCTAAAAGGAGACAAAGATAGTCCATGACATACTCCCGCCACCAAAAAAGAGACCCGATTTTAAATGGGAGTTTCTTGCAACCTAATGAGTCAGTCAAACTCATGCTCTCGCTATAGCACCTGCGCTGACAGATATAGCCATAAAGGAACTCTTTACACAAACACGCTTTCCGCATGCATCAGCTGGGCCAAGGTAAAAAACAATTTTTTATTTCCAAAGAAATTAGGGGCTATCCATCACCACCAAAGTGATCTTTGATCCCTATGGATGCAGAACTCCAACCCAATTCGTTAAAGAACCGAAAGCGAAGGCACAATCTTTCGTGCTCTAGTAGCCCACCCTACCACGCCAGTAGAGCAACACTCACACAAACAAGTCCCTTTCTTATTCACTTTTACTAAAAAATTCGTACTTTTGCTCCCACATATCACAAACCCAAACACATTTTATATAAAAGCTATGGTCGTCAAACTAAGATTAGCACGCAAAGGAAGAAAACACAGTGCCTTTTACCACCTCGTCGCAGCAGATGCACGCGCTCCGCGCGATGGGCGCAATTTAGGAAAGCTCGGTACCTATAATCCTAGCAAAAACCCTGCACCCGTTGATCTTAACGTACCAGAAATCCTCTCATGGCTTGAAAAAGGGGCCCAACCCACAACCACCGTACGTCAGATACTCTCTTCTCAAGGTATCTTGCTGAAAAGACACTTACAGATGGGAGTAGACAAAGGAGTCATCACACAAGCGATGGCTGATAAACGCTTCGCTTCCTGGGAAAAAATCGCTGCCAAGAAGAGACGCAAACCTTATGAAAGCATCACAGACCAAAGCACCGTCCAGACAAACAAAGAAGAAAAAGCCGTGACAAAAGAAGCAAAGCCTTCCTCACCTACTTCCACCCCCCAAAGTGATACCAAGGGAGCTACCACTCCTACAGAAGCTACACAAGAACCAACCACAGCCACAGAAAAATCAAAAGATAACGAAGGAGCGTCCCCTATAAAAGAAGCCACGCCCGCCCCCCAAGAAGTTCAAGAAAAAGAAGCTACCCCATCACAAAAAGACGCTGAAAAAGCGTAAAAGAATCTATCTTGTAAGCCATGTCTTCACAACAAGCAGTACTTCCTAACAAAAAGGAAGACTTCTCACAATGGTACAACACCCTTGTTAAAAAAGCCGACCTCATCGAAGATTCGGCCGTTCGCGGCTGCATGGTATTCAAACCTTACGGCTTCGCCCTCTGGGAAAGGATACAAAAAGTCCTAGATGAAGCCTTCAAACGCACAGGACATCAAAACGCCTACTTCCCCCTCTTCATCCCTCTCTCCTACCTCAGTAAAGAGGCCGGACATGTAGAAGGCTTCGCCAAAGAGAGCGCCATCGTCACCCACTACCGCCTTAGAAAAAGAGCAGATGGCAAAATCGTCCCCGACCCCACCGCAGCACTCGAAGAACCCCTCGTCGTACGCCCCACCTCCGAAACCATCATCTGGCACACCTACAGCAAATGGATACAGTCCTACCGTGACCTCCCTCTCCTTCTCAATCAATGGGCCAACGTCGTACGATGGGAGATGCGCACCCGACCCTTCTTACGCACCGCAGAAATACTATGGCAAGAAGGCCATACAGCACACGCTACCGCCCAAGAAGCACAAACACACGCACGCAAGATGCATGACCTCTATACCGACTTTATCACCCAATACCTCGCCATCCCACACATACAAGGGGAAAAAAGCGCCCACGAACGCTTTGCAGGTGCCCTCAACACCTATACCATGGAAGCTCTCATGCAAGATGGCAAAGCATTGCAACTTGGAACTTCCCACTTCCTAGGGCAAAACTTCTCCAAATCCTTTGATGTACGCTTTTCAGATCAGCAAGGAAAGTTACAGTACGCATGGGGCACTTCCTGGGGCGTGACCACCCGCCTGATCGGTGCCCTCATCATGACTCATAGCGACCAAAAAGGACTCCTCCTACCTCCTAAGATCGCCCCCTACCAAGTTGTCATCATACCCCTCTACAAAAAAAATAGCCCAGAGAAAAAAGACATTCTCACCTACGCCGAAAACCTACAGAAAAAGCTGCAAGCCCACAACATCCGTACCCAACTCGATACCCACGACACCCAAAGCCCTGGATGGAAGTTTACCGCCTATGAACTCAAAGGTATCCCCCTCCGCCTAGTCATCGGCCCCCGAGACCTCGCCCAAAAACAAGTGGAGGTCACACGCAGAGATACCCAAGAAAAAGAAAGCATCCCACAAGAAAACATCGTTGCTACCGTACAACAGATGCTCGACACCATCCAACAAAACATGTACAGCAAAGCCCTTGCCTTTCAAGAGTCGCATACCACCCAGGTCGATGACTACGAAGACTTCAAAGCAACGCTCAACCAAGATATCCCCGGATTTATCTCTGCCCACTGGGATGGTACCACGGAAACTGAAAAAAAGATACAAGAAGAGACCAAAGCCACCATTCGTTGCCTTCCACAAGATGTCTCCCCAGAAAGAGCTACGTGCATCTACTCGGGCAAACCTTCTACCCAGCGCGTCCTCTTCGCTAAAGCATACTAAAAAAGGACGTGTCTAAAAGTTTTCACTGTAGACGTTCCTCTTCAGTTTTAGGCGTACCTCTCCCCTAGAAAACCGAGAGACATCTAGTGACGAGATCTACCTCTTGCCTCAGTGTCTTAACCTTTTTTAATTGACCTTTTCTAAACATACGC
>JBCCFU010000149.1:0-2871 GCA_039029575.1 Bacteroidota bacterium
AGCCATACAATGTTGTGTAGCCGTACCTATTGCTGTTCCTCTAACCCCTTCTGTATCACAAAAGGCGATAGGGGATCCTTTTCTATGATATATTTCCATACCCCTTGTCTTCCCGCCTCCTCCTGTTTCGTGTCCTATCGGGCTTTCCCCTCCTTCCCAGTCTGCTACGTATATTTTTCTTTTCCTTTTTTCCATGCGATATCCTAAGAGGTAGAGTATGCTTGTGGTTTTACCAACACCAGTAGGGCCCACAACCAAGAGTGTAGGTTTATCTTTCTTAATGGCCGTCTTCTTGTCTAACTCTTTTAAGCACTCGATCAATTTCCGTTTATTCACTTGGTCTTTTGCTAGGTTTTTTATGTCCCCAGCTTCAAATTTATACTCCTCCTCTTTTTTTTCTTCTTCGACTTGTGCTGTTTTAATCTTCTCAGGGAAAGTGATGAGTAGAACGAATAGTAAAAATGATTTCTTCATGATAGTTTATGTTTAAGGGTTTATAGCGTTAAGTTACCATGGTAAAAGTTTTTTTACAAAAAAAATAGGATTATTTTAAAAAATGATAAAATCGCGCGGCGAGCATCGTACAATTTTGGGGTGAGAGGTATCTTTTGCAACGCTGATGGGTGAGTGAGTATTCCTAGCCGCTTCATGGCGAGCGACCAAAGGGAGTGAGCCGAACATAATTTTGTCATCCAGAGCGTAGCGATGGATCTCCCAGTATAAAAGAGGAGTATCGAGCCTTTATTTAACGTTTTTATTAGGAAGGGACTAAGTGTTTCATTTTCTAGGAGATGCCTCGGTAGCGTTTTTCGCGATAGCGAAAAACTTCTCGGCATGACAACATAGGGGTTGCGCGCTACGCGGCGCGATGTTTGGCACTTCTAAGGTATAAGGCAACTTTTTAATCAAAAAGCGAGTACTTCAGGTTTAACTAGGTAGCGGTTCAAATAGGTTTGTTTTAGAGTGGCTTGAAAGTAATCTATGCTCACTAAAAAGCGAGAGAAAAGAGTTTACGCTACACATGTTGTGCTTTTTTCTTATCATCCTTCTTGCTTACGTTAGCCTTGCTTACGTTAGCCTTGCTTACGTAAGTTTTGCTTACGTTAGTCTTCATGAATAAACGGAATATAAACCTTAGCGCTAGTATTTGTACTCCTATAATAGTAAGTGTAACTACCACACGTTTACTTATTCCTGTTTGACTTTCATACTCTAGGAAAGAATTATCGTCATCATCATGGTCATCATGGTCATCATGGTCATCATGGTCTTGGGTTGAAAAAAGAATAGTACTATATATGAAGTAATTAGGCTTTGTCCCTTCTTGCTTTTCGTCTGACCATCTAACGGTTTTCGATTCTTGATTTAAAAAACCATAAAGGTTTCGATGGTTATTGATCGTCTTCTGTATATCGTCCACCGAAGGCATTTGGGGAGGATCGAATGTTCCGATACTTACCAGATAAGCTGTTATTTGTGTATCATTTTTTTTTGGATGTTGTAGTAGATAGGAGGCTAAGGAAGGGCTCTCTCCTTCATGAAGGCTCAAATTTGCAATTTGAGTAAGTATCCTGGGTGGGGGAGTTTTTTCTTTTATACTATTTTTTTCATCTGTCTGAGACGGGCTTTCTACGTGCTGCGAAGCGGTATTGGGGGATGTATCTTGCTTTTTATCAACTTTTTTCTTTGGGGGAAGAGGGGCAGGTAAGGGTAAAAAGGCATCTTTGGGAATGCCTTCTGAAGGAAGCGAATCGATAATTTTGCGCAGTTTTTTTTTGTACTTTCCGCCTTCAAAATCAAAGTTAATAATCTTAGTTGTCTCTTTGTATAGATCATCTTTAGTATAGTTATCTAGTCCATCTTCTAGCATGCTATCAAAGAATTTTTTATTCTGATTTTTCCAGTGTTCGAGATGAAATGATCGTTGTTTGGTTTCCGTAACATGAATATCACTGTAATATATCTTTTTCTTTTCATAGGGAAGCTCTTTTAACTCACTCACCACCATGTCAAGCCGGTTAAAATTGTCGATTTCTTCTTTTTCTGAGAAGGAAAGCTTTTTAAACGCACTCACCACTGTGTCAAAAGAAAACTTTGTTCTAGCTCTTTTTTTTTCTTCTTTCTTTCTCTCTTTCTCTCTTATATCTTTGGGCTTTGCTATAATAAGATACGTGGAAGGTAGCTTAGCCGATTGGAAAAGACGCGTAAAGCCTGAGATAGTAAAAGTATGAATCCTTCCATCTGTAAAACTAGAAGATAAGAGGATGAAGAAGATACCGTGTATCTTATTTTCATGGAAAAAAGATAAGTTTAAATCCCTGCAATATACGCTCTTTTCTTTACCGTCCGAACGCTCTAATTTTGGATCATCCCAGTTTATTTTAGAGGCGTACGGATGCTGGCTAGATTCAGAAATTTCGAACGGTTGGCTTCCTATCTCTATAATATCAACATTGCTTAGCTCTTTTTTTAAAGCCTCGATGATTTCATCGTTTGTAATCTTATCATATTTATATCTATCTTCTTTCACTACAACGATCCTCTTTTTTTCCTTTTGGGAAGCAGATACAGATAGTGAGCTTAGTAGATAGATAAAGAGGCAAGTTGGTAATTTTTTCACTTAGTAAGCTGATTTTTGTTAGTTTCTATGTTCGATAGAGGGAGGATCAAGCCTTGCTCTATGCTCCTAGCTTCAAATACATACTGCCTCTCCTCCTCTTTTTTTTCTTCTGCACCTTGTGCTGTTTTGATCTTCTGAGGGAAAGCAATAAGTAGAACGAATAGTAAGAATGATTTCTTCACAATAGCCTATGTTTAAGGATTTATAGATCAAAATTACTATAATAAGATCTTTTTTACAAAAAAAATAGG
>JBCCFU010000150.1:0-2856 GCA_039029575.1 Bacteroidota bacterium
ATAAAGAGTTCCTCCACGGCGATACTTGTCAGCGCAAGTGCTTTGGCGAGAGGATGAATCCGATTGGTTCATTAGGTCGCAAGAAGCCCCCATCCAAAATTGGGTATCCTTTTTGGTGGCGGGAGTATGTCACAAGAGGATTTTCAAGACGGTATTGTTACTTGGGGAAAAGCAACTGTAATAATCAGCATGGTGATCGAAATAATGGAGGAGGGGAAGTACATAAAATTAGACCCTGTACTTCGTATACCAGAAGTAGCCATTAGAGATTTCACTGAGGTATCGGCACCCAAAAAATTCAAAGAGCTTGGTCCATATTTTGCTTATCATCTAAATAATATAATCTATGCTTCTATCTGCAAACAAACCATACAAGAGGCTTTTTTAACAGGGTTATTACAAAAAGAACATGAACTTGAGCTTAAAAAATTCCGCGCAGAAGATATATTCCCTTCAGTCGATGGAGAAGTATTTGTACAAGCCATGCAAGCGCTCGCCAAAGGCGATGTGGAGCAGTTTGTTCTCTTTGTAAAAGACTTTTTCATTACCTCTTTAAGCTACTTCGACATCAATGAGCACACCGAAGAAAAGTCATACCACCTTTTTTTGCTAGGAATGAGTACCTATTTCGCCAACACCCACCATGTGCGTTCCAACAGAGAAAGCGGACATGGTCGCTATGACATCGCGTTAGAGCCCATGAAAAAAGGTATGAAAGCCATTATCCTTGAGTTAAAAGTCGCTGATAAAGGCAAAGATCTAAAAGAGGTTGCGAAAGACGCTCTCAAGCAGACCCAAAACAGACAATACAAAACAGATATGGAAGCGCGTGGAGTCACTGACTTTGTCTTGCTAGGCATGGCTTTTCGAGGTAAGGAAATGGAGGTAGTTACTAGCTAATTTATCTATGAGAGTATGTCTCCTCAAGAGTTGTAATTTGTAGCTTGCAACGTTACCTTTGCCGTATGGCACCGAAAAAAGAGTCTTTTTCTAGAAAAACTATTGAGCAGGACTATCCTTATGGGTTCAGCAGTAAGATAGACAGTGAACGCTTAGGTTGTGGTCTCAACGAGGAGGTGATACGCACACTTTCGCGTAAGAAGAAAGAGCCGTCATGGCTTTTGGCATGGCGTTTAAGTGCTTATGAAGCATGGTATAAGATGTCTTGCCCACAATGGGCGAACGTCTCTTTTCCACCAATTGATTATCAGGCGATCAGCTACTATGCAGCCCCGAAGAAGCGTAACTTACGGAGTTTAGAGGAGCTGGACGAAGCTACGCGCACTACTTTTGAAAAGTTAGGAATCCCAGTAAACGAACAAAAGAGACTTGCAGGAGTAGCTCTCGACTTGGTCGTAGACAGTGCATCGGTAGCTACTACCTTTCATAAAGAGCTCGAAAAGCTAGGCATCATCTTCTGCTCTTTCAACGAAGCGGTGGAAAAACATCCAGCGCTGGTAAAGAAATACCTTGGTAGGGTCGTCTCCAAGCAAGACAACTTTTATGCTGCGCTGAATGCAGCGGTCTTTAGTGATGGCTCTTTTTGTTATGTGCCTCCCGGGGTACGTTGTCCTTTAGAGCTCTCGACCTACTTTCGCATCAACGCAGCCAACACAGGTCAGTTCGAACGCACCCTGATCATCGCAGACGAAGGGTCGTATGTGAGCTACTTGGAAGGGTGTAGTGCTCCTATGCGGACAGAGCACCAGCTCCACGCAGCTGTTGTAGAAATATATGCAGCCGAACGTGCTGAAGTGCGCTATGCCACCGTACAAAACTGGTATCCAGGCGATGCAGAAGTTAAAGGGGGGGTCTATAACTTTGTCACGAAAAGAGGATTGTGTGCAGGCAAGCATGCTAAGATTGCTTGGACGCAAGTAGAGACTGGCTCAGCGATCACGTGGAAGTATCCGAGCTGTATCTTACAAGGGGACCATTCTTGCGGCGAATTTTATTCGGTGGCCATCACTAAAGGAAGGCAACAGGCAGACACTGGCACGAAGATGATACACCTAGGTCAACACACAAAAAGTAAGATCATCGCTAAAGGTATCTCCGCAGGCCATGGTAGAAACACCTACCGCGGACTTGTCAAAATCCTTGCTCGCGCTAAAGGGGCTCGTAACTTCTCTCAGTGTGACTCTCTGCTTCTTGGAGCGGATAGTAGCGCATTTACTTTTCCTTATATAGAGGTTAAAAACAAAACCGCGGTGGTCGAACACGAAGCGACAACTTCAAAACTAAGCGAAGAGCAGCTTTTCTACTGTGGGCAACGTGGGATACCTGCCGAAGAAGCGGCTGCTCTCATTGTCCTGGGCGCTTGTAAGGAGGTGATGGCAAGGCTTCCCATGGAGTTTGCTGCGGAAGCACGCAAGCTGGTAGCCCTCAATCTTGAAGGTAGTGTCGGCTAAATAGGTAATCGTCAATCTTCAGAGAAAGTGAGGACAAACTCCGTGAGACTACCTTTCCCTTGTTTCGAGTGGGTCGTGACATGCTCCGACCACTAAACGGTAGCCCGTTATGGTGGCGACTTCTTGCGACCTAATAAGCCAATCAGACTTATCCTTTCGCCACAGCATCTGCACTGGCAGATTTTGCTGTGGAGGAACTCTTTATACAAACACTCAGTCCGACCGCATCAGCTATAGCTTGTTTCTTGATCACCTTAGAAGCTATCGATATTCTATCATGACTAAGACCACAAACACAATCCCACTCCCTTATTGATAGGGGCATTACTTTTTCTCTGTGGCCACATACGTGACAGGTCTTAGAACTTGCTACAAAGCGACCAATGGTAAGCACATTTTTTCCATACCATTTGCTTTTGTAGGAAAGCACACGCAAAAACGTTCC
>JBCCFU010000151.1:0-2836 GCA_039029575.1 Bacteroidota bacterium
CTGCTAGCGGCGTTCTTTTCTTTACTGAGAAGGAGCTCTGGTTCGTATGTGGGTTTCTTTTTCTTCAAGAGGTAGGCATAGCCTGCGAATGCGATGGAGGTGATGACGGCTACAAAGGCCCAAATACCCCAGTCAGAGCCTCCTTTTTCGGCTTTCACGTGCTCCCAAAAGATGGCTTCAGGGGTACCTTCGGTAGCTTTGCTAAGCTTTTCTTTGACAAAGGAGATGGGGATTTCGCTAAAGGCTGCTTTAGAAACGGTTTTTTTTTCAATAAGCCATTTGGCAACTTTAAAATGGGTGATGTTTTCCCATGCTACATGGCTGATATCCACTCTTTTGCCAGTAAACACTATGTTGGGAAAGACTTGCTTAGCAATGGGTCGGAGATCTTGTTTATCGAAATAGATGCCACTTTTTTCAATAAAGTTGATAAGGACGCTCCATTGAACTTCCTCCCATTTTACCTCCTCGAAGTTGAAATAAGGGCTAGGTTTAAAACCAGGTGCGAAAGCGCTGGCCATTTCTTTTGTGTCGATGATACTATTAGGAAGGTGCTTAAAATGGTCCCAGTTGCCTTTACCGAAGTCTACGTCTTCCCAGTTGACTTTCGGAGGGATGCCCGGTGATACTGTGATATCAGGAAAACAGGGGCGCAATACTTCTGCTAGTTTGGTATGAGAGGCACCGATAAAATCTATGAGCTTATCCCCCTTTTCTATACTGAAGTGACTGTCTTTTATTTTTTTCAAGACTTCCCTGAGAGGGAGGTCGGTACTATCAGCGATAATAGGTAACGAGGTGAGCTTTCTTATTTTCTTCCATTGAATATTTTCCCAGTCTAATGAGTTATCGTCTTTTTTGGGGAAGACGTGTTCTTGCAATTTTTTAAGTTTATCGGGGAATTTTTTTAATATCTGCTGCTCAAGGACTTGCGATATCTTATCGCGTTTAACTTTAGGTTTATATTGTAGTGATTCTAGTAACTCTATGGTGATCTCAGGCGCGAGGGCGGCTATTTCATCTTTTTCTAAGGATAACTGGGGGCCGTGTTTGTCTATGGTAAGGAAGTGTAACATTAACATTAGATGATCTTCGTGTTCGTATGTTTTTTCGTTCTTCAATTGCTGAAAGAATTTTTTGCGAAATGATGGTTGCGATTGCAAAGCGGCGTTGACGATACTTTGAAGGTGGTGCTGGGGATGGCTCTCGTAAGACTGTGCTTCACTTGACTCACTAATAGAAAGGGCCACTTTTAGGGGGAGTTCAATGTCTTTTGGATCGACGAGTGGTTTGGCTTTGCCTTTTCGCGCGTTGGCAGAGCTGATGACGAGCCAGTGTAGGCGCGCGTATGAAATTCTTTCCTCTTTAATGATAAAATTGGCCTGTTTTTTAGCCTTTTCTTCATTCTCTTTGTCGTACTTCAGTTTTATGTGTTCATGAAATTTTTCAGTCCCAGCAAGACGGATGGCTGTTGCATAGCTTGTCTCATTTTTTTGTAGGATACTAGGCGCTAGCTTATACCTATCGACTAAAAACTTCACGCATGTTGCGATAAAATGTCCTTCTGAGCTTGCATCCTTGAGCGCATCTTGTACAAAGTCACTTGCTCGATTTTTGGAGATAATCCTATTAAGAAGGTTATCTATCTTATAATGGTCTCTTTTTCCTCCCAGCTCATAATAATCTTTACTATTCTTATCTTCTTCTGTAAGTTTGTAAGAAAAGAAGGCCTTAAAGTTATCAAAATCTAGCTTTTCTCTAATCTTTTTTTCAGCATTTTTTAAAACCTCATTCCGCTTTGTTATAAGGTCGTTTGATGTGGAACTCAAAGTTTTTACTAATAAGTAACGCACCCATAGAAAAGTATTTAGTGGTTTGGCGCTGTTATCTTCTAAAGCTTCTTTTGCAAATTCGATGGCTTTTTCTGGTATTTGGGGGAGGATGGTGCGAAGCATGTCTCTTCCAGGCATTAGGGTGTGATTATAATCGATTTTGTATGAATAGTTGTATGCCTCCTTGACATCAGCAAGCGTGAGATTTTTTTTAATTTTGTTGTGCATTTTTTCTTCGATGGTATCATCACTTTTTAAGAATTCTATCTCTTCCCAGATGTTTAAGGGGAGGGCCGTGTTGTCTTTGAGAATGTCTTCTGCTAATTTTTTTCCTATATCTTGTCCTGTTTTCTCTTTTATCGTATCGAATATGGTTTCTAGTGTATCTTCGTTTGGGAATCGTGTTTTCATCCATTTTTTGTTTGAAGTTTTATATTCCCTAGTAGTTGAATACGCAAAGACCTGCCTAAATTTTTGAAGGGTTATTCCTCTAGCAACTTCATTGATTATTTCTTTGGGACAAGCAGGGGCAGTCATGATTTCGTCTATAAGGTGGATAATTTTTGAGCCCTTTCTTGCTTCCCATGACTCCTGAATGACTTCTTTCACTAGTTGGTGCATGAAGTTCTTTGATATAGTTGCATCATTTTTACATACTTTTCGCACTCCTTCCCAGAACACTGCGTCCTTAGCGTGTCTCTTGTCTTTCAATGCTTCGTTGATGACGTTGGTCTTTTCTTTGATCAGTTCTTTATCGCTTCTTCTTTTTTTGTCTAAAGATTTTAGAAAGTGAAGTATCTGCTGTTCTCTTTCCTTTTGTGTGCCATGCAAAGCCACTGGAAAAAGGAAGGCTGCACCAATGAAAAAGGTATAGGAACGTATAAGAATCATTATATAAATAGTTTTATAGCGAGCAAATTTAAGCATATTTTCTTTGTTTGTCAATTTTATACAATACGTTATTTTTCTTGAGGTACTGGTTGACTGCTAGCGGCGTTCTTTTC
>JBCCFU010000152.1:0-2778 GCA_039029575.1 Bacteroidota bacterium
AACGAACAGGTACTTATGCGCGCTTGTTGGATAATTTGGCGTTCGCTAAATTTCGTTCAGGAGTAACCGATGAATTACCTCAATGTGATGTACTCCTAAACGAAACAATTCTTTCAATTTTTCTTTGGTTGCATCATCGTCTTTACCAAAGTAGGCTACCTTATGTAGGATGTTAAACTTGATTTGATACTTGAATTTTTCTTTATCATTTTTATCTCTTTCGAATGTTTGAATAACGAGACCGTTTGGTAAAATTCTCGGTTTGTCCTTTTTATACTTTCCCCTTTTAATCCATTTTAAGACTTCTTTGTAGTTCGCATCAAGTTGTTTTTGGGCCTCTTGATATTCTCCTTTATATTTTTTGTAATTTCTTTGTAAGGATAATTTCGGTTGAGTAGCTACTATACCTGCAAACTGGTTATACATATCGAATTGTATATTCTCAAACGTTCTTTTGCTTCCCAGCAAGGGGTGTATAAATAAGAGGCAGGTGAGTAGGTGGAGGTGTTTTTTTATGGGCATGATTTTAAAGGATTACAGTATTAGTTTGTTTTTTATTTTTCCTGGCTAAATTTTGTTGATAGTGGACTTTTCTTTTGCAAAGTTACATATTTTTTTCGTTTTTCGAAGAGCTACTCCGTTGTTTCTAATGAACTTTCGTTGATGGTGGCCTTTTTGTAGGTGGTGACTACTTTGATGAAGAGGAGGACTGCTTCTCATTCGACATATTTGAAGGTGTTTCTCCTATCTTTTCTATCATCTTTATCTTTTGAGCGTGAGTTCTGTCTTTTCTGGTGATTATTTTGTAGAAGATTCTTCCGATGAGGAGGAAGGTTGCCACGCTTGCAGCGTATTTGAGGATCTTCATTTTTCCTTCTGGGTCGGGATTGTCTCCTTGGTCTCTTGCGAAGTAAGCTTTTTTAAGGGCCGCTTTGAGCTCTTCTCTATCGTTATCATAAGCACACGTAAGCAGTTTGTGAAAGTGTACTTCGAGGGAGGTGATGATGTCTTCTATTTTTTCATTTTTTTCTTTGGGAGGGTATTGAAGACCTTTTTCAAGGTACTTAAGGCCTTTGTTTTTGGTGTCTTCTTTGACAAAGTCATCGATGGCTCTTTGTTGGAGAAGTTTTAGGATGGTACGTTTTTCTGCTTCATTTTTGCCACGCTGGCTTAGTGAAAAACGTAATTGCTGGAATGCATCATTAAAAAATCGCTTTTTTTCTGTATCTTTTATATCAAAATCATTTTTAAGTTCAGCAGCATCAGCCGGTTTATACGGTTTGAGATAAATATTAATGTCTGGATAGCGAAGCAACATTTTTGTGACTTTTACATTTGCACGCATACAAGTTACAACGAGGGGAGTATATACGCTTTTTTTATGTGAATACTGATAGTTGATAAGATAGGGACATTTTTTAAGTAGTTGTTCTGCCCAATGAGTTTCTCCTTTCCTAATAAGCTTAATTAGTTTTTCTCCATTTTCTTCGTACCTGACTACAAATTTGAGTATTTCGTCTTTTCTAGTTTCTTTAAGTATTTCAGCAGGAAGTTTTGCTTTTATTTCGTTTTTGTCAGCATCATATAAGATATAAGGTAGACGGTGATGTGTTCCCAAATGAAACAATTCTATGAGTTTTTTTTTAGTTGCGTCATTATATGCATCAAAGTAGGCTACGTTATGCAGGATGTTGAACTTGTATTTGTAGTTCAATTTAGTTGTTTTGTCTGAGGGAATTAGATGATTTGAAATGACTCCTTTTTTAATCCATTTTAAGACATTTTTGTAATTTTTCTCAAACTGTTGTTTCTCCTTTCGATCCCCTTTAGTGTGTTTGTAAGGTCTTTTTTTTTGCAGTTTGGGTGGTATTCCAATATTAAAAAACTTTTTATACAGTTCTTTCTGGACCTCATCAAATGTTCTTGTCGCTCCAAGTAGAGGTTGAGCAAAAAGAAGGCAGGGGAGGAGCTGCAGGGTTCGTTTTTTTTTACGCATCATTTAGAGAGCTTACGGTTTTTTGGGCAAATTTACGTATTTTTTAACTTTTCGAAGTATTACTCTTTGCTTCGGTGGTTTTTCCTTCTCTTTGGGAGGTAGCTATTTTGTAAATAATACCTATGATGAGAGCCAAGGTGGTCACACCTCCGATGTATTTGAAGGTATTTTTTCTCCCTTTTTCGTCGCCTTTGCCTTCTGAGTCAAGTATACTGTTGTCTCTTACGGTGTACGCTTTTTTAAGAGCTGCCTTGAGTTCTTTTTTATTCCCATTATAAGCATATGTCAGCAGTTTGTGAAAGTGTACTTCGAGGGAGGTGATGATGTCTTCTATTTTTTCATTTTTTTCTTTAGGAGGGTATCGAAGGCCTCTTTCAAGGTACTCAAGGCCTTTTTTGTTGGTGTCTTCTTTGACGAAGTTTTAGGATGGTACGTTTATCTTTTTTGTTTTCTTCTTTATCATTGTTTAATGAAGAATATAAATTCTCGAACACATTGTGGTGGTACTTTCTCACTTTCATTGTATGCCATTCCTCTTTGTTAACAAAAATCCTATTTACCTCATTGTCAATATAGCCTCTTGAGTTACGAGTGGTTCAGTAGGCTTGAGATAAATATCGATATCCTTATGTGTAAGCAACATTTTTGTAGCCTCTATATCTTTATTTACAGTAATAGCTATAATGAGGGAGGTAAGTCTCCCTATTTGATAGTTAATAAGATAGGGGAATTTTTTCAGCAGTTCTTCTGCTTCCTCAATTTTTTTCTTATCAACAAAAATA
>JBCCFU010000153.1:0-2761 GCA_039029575.1 Bacteroidota bacterium
CATCGACGAAGCTTCCGCCAAACTACGCATCTCTATAGACTCCAAACCCGAAGCACTCGAACAACTCGAACGGCAGATCGTACAACTACAAGTAGCCCGCGAAGCTATGCGACACGACAAAAAGACATCACAAGAAGAAAGCTACAAAAAACAACTCCTCACCCTCACGCAAAAAAGAGACTCTCTAAAAACACAATGGGAATATGAACGACTCGTCATCAAAAATTTACGAAAACAAAAAGAAACCATTGAAAAACTTGAGAAAGAGGCCGACATAGCCGAACGAGCAGCGCAGTATAGCAAAGTAGCCGAAATACGCTACGGAAAACTAGCTCAAGCACGCAAAGAACTTGAACAACTCAACAAAGATGCCAACAAAATACAACAAGGCAACCCACTCATCAAAGAAGAAGTAGAAGAAGAAGATATCGCAGAGATCATCTCCAAGTGGACAGGCATCCCCATCAAAAAGATGCTACAGCCCGAACGCGAAAAACTCCTTCACCTCGAAGACGAACTACGTGCCTCCATCGCAGGGCAACCACAGGTCATCACCGCTATGTCAGATGCCATCCGTCGCCACAAAACAGGCCTTCAAAACCCCAACAAGCCAATCTCTTTCCTCTTCCTCGGGACCACAGGGGTAGGAAAAACCGCCGCTAGCAAAGCACTCGCTAAAGTCCTCTTCGGTGATGAAAACGCCCTCGTGCGCATCGATCTCTCCGAATACCAAGAAAAACATACGGTCAGTAGACTCATCGGTGCCCCTCCCGGCTATGTCGGCTACGAAGAAGGCGGACAACTCACCGAAAGCGTCCGAAGAAAACCATACGCCATCGTACTACTCGACGAAATGGACAAAGCCCATCCTGATGTCTTTAACATCTTGTTGCAACTACTCGACGAAGGTCGCCTCACAGATAACAAAGGACACGTCACCAACTTCAAAAATACCATTGTCATCATGACATCTAACTTAGGAGCCCACCTGATCCAAGAAAACCTCGCCGACCTTACCCCAGACAACCAAGACCGTAAGATCAAAACAACCGAAGGTAAAGTCCTTGACCTACTCCGTAAATCCGTACGCCCAGAGTTTCTCAACCGCATCGACAGCACCATCGTCTTCCGACCCCTGACAACAAAAGATATAGAGAAAATCGTAGACATGAAATTGAAAAAAATGCAAAAAAACCTTCAAGAACAAGGAATCAGCCTCACCGTAGACGACAAGCTACGCGCTCACTTCGCTAAAGTAGGGTATGATCCGCAACTCGGCGCACGACCCCTGGAACGCACTATCGAACAACTCCTACTCAACACCCTCTCAAAAGAACTCCTACAAAACGAAGTAGACAGAAAGAAAACCCTACATGCCACACTCAATAAAGCAAACAACGTCGTCTTTAACTCCTAAAGACCTACCATTACACACTAACAAAGATACTTTCAAATTCTTGTTCGTTAAGTTTTTCTACTTTTGTTACAGTTTTATTTTCTATGTCTATTTTTCTTATTCCATAGGTAATATCCATTAAAATAAAAAGACTTTTATTATCACGTGAGAAGGCAACATCAGATACTTCTGCAGCGGATTCAAGATTAAAACCTATCATTTCCATCATGGAATTATCATTCACTTTTTGAATATAGATAGTGTTTTTATCCTCATCGTCCTTCTTAAGTTCTATAAAAGCAACCTTTTTCCCATCATGAGACCACGCGACCGTAAAGTCTTGGTTTACATAATTTTCTAAAATTTTCCCTTTGCTAAAGTCATAGATACTAAAGAATTGATCCTTTTCTTCAGAGTTTCCTTTATAAAAAACAAAGTACTTCCCGTTGGGTGATATTTTATGCTTCATACCTTCGGGTATATTATTATAATTTTGGATCTTCTTAACACTCGCCCCAGACTTTGCTTTTTTTTGTTCTGAAAAGATATACTTACTTTGGTCTTGTTCTTTTTTGCAAAACACGATAGAACCATCATCCTTCCAAGACACCATGTCTGTCAAATGATTTCCAGACATCACTTTTTCTTTCTTACTTTCTTTTGAAAAGATAATCTTATCCAAATGTGTTTCTGTCACGTTACTCTTTTGATTTTGTTTAGCTATAACCGCAATTACTTGATTTGGATACTCTTTAGAAGAAGCAATGGCTTTGATAGAAAATTTGTTATAACGCTCCTCTTTGTATGTGAAAGTTTGGATGATACCTTCTTTGACATTAAAATGAAAGATATAAGGATCTTTTCCAACAGACTCACTTATGCCATAAATATGAGAACCTTGCGTAATGGCTTGCGTAATGTTTTCTAATCCTTTGTCGCCTTTCAACTTTACTTTGCCGCTTACAACATTGACGACTAAAAGTTGCTTGTTGCTATTTGTGCCTACTATATATTCCTCTTCCTCAATAGGTAGAGGTATTTTATTTTTTTTTAATACATTCTCATTTTTTTTATTTTTAAATGGTTTGTCAAGTACAACTGTTTTAGGTTTTTTATCTTTTGATTTATTGTCTAGTTTGTTATTTGGTTTATTGTTTGATCCTTTGTTTTCTTGATTGTTTAATTGATTTTTTGATTCGTTTTTAGGTTTGCTATTTTCTTCATTTTTTAGGTTGTCTTTGTTGTTTTTTCCTAAGGGTTTTTCTTTCTCATCATCTTTACTGTCTTTCTCCTGTTCCGTAGGAGGGTCCTCTTCTTCGTTACTTTTATTATCTCCATACTCTTTAATAATCACTTTTCCGACCC
>JBCCFU010000154.1:0-2750 GCA_039029575.1 Bacteroidota bacterium
ACAGCTGTTACATTTTTGAGAAAAATGCAAGCCTCATTTCCCAATCTCATAACCAAAATTTTGACAGATAATGGACTTCAATTCACACGCCACAAAGGAGACAGACAAGGCCATATATTTACCCAAACATGCAAAGAACTAAGGATAGAACATCGTACAACCCAGCCGTTCTACCCATGGACGAATGGACAGGTTGAAAGAATGAATCGCACGATCAAGGAAGCTACTGTGAAAAAATTCTACTATGAAAATCATGGAATCCTTGAGAAACATCTATAAACCTTTATTGATGGATATAATTATGCGCAACCTTTGAAGGCTCTCAAAGGTCTTTTTCCGTATGAAAAAGTTTGTTTATTTTTGGGGAGTGACAAAGGAAAATCTTCGATAAATAAAAGCTATAAATTACTGAAACCTAACACGTATGTTTAGAAAAGGTCAATTTAAAAAGGTTAAGACACTGAGGCAAGAAGTAGATCTCGTCACTAGATGTCTCTCGGTTTTCTAGGGTAGAGGAACGTCTACAGTGAAAACTTTGCGACACGTCCCGTAATTTTACTATCTTTGCAGTCATATAAGAAAACTTGTGCCAAAGCTTTTATGGATATTTCAGCGAACTACTTATCATCTGTAATCTTTTTTTTCACTACTCTATTGAGTGGTTTATTTGTTGTAGGCTATCCTCAGAAAGTGGCTAGGCATGGTACGTTGTTGCTTACTTTCGGGGGTAGTTTTTTGTTTTGTTTGACATTTTTGCATCTTTTGCCAGAGGTATATGAGCATATGAAGGAGTATCCTTATTTGTCTTATTGTTTGCTATTAGGTTTCTTTTTTCAGTTTTTTCTGGATTTGCTTAGCGATGGTATTGCGCATGGGCACACGCATAGCCACAAAGAAGGGGCTACGTTGTCGAGGAATGTGTTTGGGCTTTTTAGTGCGCTTTTCATCCATGCGATGTTTGATGGTTTACTGATAGGGGGGCATGGTCATGGTCATGGGCATGACCATAGTTTGTTGGCTGGGATGGTGTTGCACAAGATTCCTACTACTTTCGCGCTGATGACGATTTTGGTTGAGTATAGATATAAGAAAGGTGCGATGATAGGTTATCTTGTCCTTTTTGCTTTGGCATCGCCTTTGGGCTGCTTTTTGCCATCACTGCTTAAGAGTATGGATCTGGTTGAGACAGGGTGGGTACTCTATTTTTGGGCCTTAGCAGTAGGTAATTTGTTACACATTGCTACTACGATCCTTGCGGAAGTGAGTGCAGACCATCGTTTGCGTATGCCGCAGATAATCGCGTACTTGGCAGGGGCATTTTTGGCTATAATGGCGAATATACACTAACTTTGTCTGACAATCTTTTTTTAATTATATGAGAGAAATAAATGACGAACTGATGGACAAGTTGCTCTATATGGCACGTTTGGAGCTTTCGCAGCAAGCGCGTGTGACCATGGCGGAAGAGCTCAACAATATGACCCGATGGCTTCAAAAGCTTGGTGAGGTTGATGTACGAGGGATCGAACCGCTTACTTCTATAAACGTAGAAAGCAATAGACTGCGGGAAGATGTGCCGATGCCTCCCCTCGCTGTCTCTAAGGTGCTGGCTAATGCTCCTGATCGTAGCAGTCACTATTTTCGTACGCCTACCGTGAAAAAAGAGGGCTAAAATGGTTTTTATACCCCAGATTAGTGGTATACCTAAAGAGAAAAAGTAAATTACATTGCTTGCTTACTGGCTATCATCTAACTTTTTTACCTCTCTTTACTATGAAAAGAACACAGCTCTCGATTTTTTTTACAGTAGTTATGCTCAGCCTAGGGCGAATGCGTCGTTTGGTAGCTAGTACAGGTGCGATGGCATCTGAGAAGGAGGAAAAGTATGTCATGCTTCATTGTGACCTATGTAAAGGAGATATTGTGAGAGGCAATATTGTCCACAAGCGTTATACCGACGCTTGGCTAGTACCTGCTCGCTATACCATCAAAGAAGTGCTCAGTTTTGTGATCGACCAAATGTGGCAAGAAGGAGAAGTTATCTTCGATGTCAAGCTGATATGCCAACAAGTCAATGGAGTCGTCAAGCAGATGTTTGCCCATGAGAAGTGCACAGAAAAGAGCGTTTCCGTCCAATTTGTAGATAAAAGAAAGCTTTTAAAAAGGTTAGCTACCAAGCGATACTTTGATCTCTCCTTTGATAACTACTTCAACCAACCTATGCCTATCCGATCTTGGAAAGAGCCAACGGATGGCAAAGGCTTTCTTGTGAGTAGAGAAGCGCTGCAGGAATACTTGATTCTTGGGGCTTCTTACCTGACCAAAAAAGAAGCGCTAAAAGATATAAAAAAGCGGATGACATGCGCTATGGTCTGGTCCCTTTTAGTAGATAACATAGAAGGCAAGGCAGCTATATGTCAAGCCCAAAAAGAAAGCTTCACGCAAACAACCCTGCAAGAGATCGGAATAGATGGCCCCACTTTAGAGATGTCTATACAAAATATTGGCAAAGATTTTATACCCAAAGAAGAAACAATAGAAGAAATAACAGAGAGAGAGGAGAGAGAGGAGATAGAAAAGGTAGAAGATATTGAGGAGCCTCCCCCCCAAAACTTCTTGAATACCACCAGCAGCGTAGCAAGCTTCTTAGGTGGTACCGCAGTGACCTATGTTACACTGAAACTATCCTACTTATCTCCTAAAGAAAAAAAGAAAATCCATCGCCCTAAGTAGAAAAGTAGCTGCCCCAG
>JBCCFU010000155.1:0-2716 GCA_039029575.1 Bacteroidota bacterium
ATCGCCCTCTCTACCAGAGCACTCTTACCCAATCCATGGGATGACCTCCCCGAAAGTATAGAAATAGGCTCTGTAGTCAAAGGAAACGTCACCTCCATCCAAGATCGAGGCATATGTGTCAGGATAAAAGAAGGCGTAGAAGGCTTTGTCCATATCTCCGAGATGACCCTCTCTCCCTACCTTGATACCCCCGCCAGTGTCGTAGAGCCAGGGCAAGAAGTTGACCTACAAGTACTCAAGATAGAGCGAGAAAAACAAGATCTACGTCTTGGTATGAGACAGCTACTCTCCGACCCATGGCAAGCCTCCGACTTCCTTGAAAAATATGGGTTAAACACACGTCACCAAGCAGTAGTGCGCAAATTCGCAGAAAAAAGCAAAGGCACCTTCTTTGAAATAGAACCCGGGATCGAAGGCTACCTTGACAATGACCATATCTCTTGGGTAAAGAAAATACTACGTGCCAATGACTACTTCCAAATAGGCGAAAAACATGAAATCATCGTTCTGAGTGTCAACGAAGAAAGCAAGCTACTCAAACTAGGTATGCGTGAGCTTCAAGACAGCCCTTGGGATTCCTTTGAAGAAAGCTTTACCGTTGGGTCCGAGCACGACGGTGTCGTCAAAAACAAATATAGAAGCGGGGCTATCATCGAACTACCTTACGGACTACAAGCTTTTGTTCCTAATAAAGAACTTGTCAAAGAAGACAACAACTCCCTTGAAGAAGGTGAAACCCTCAAATTCCGTATCATAGACTTTATCAAGTACGAACATAAAGTGATGCTCTCCCACGTAGCTACTTACAAAGAACCTAGCACAGAAGGCGAGCGAGTCGATAGACCCCCTGTACAAGTAGTCAAAAAAGCTACACTCAGCGACCTAGGTGCACTAAGCAAACTAAAAGAAAAGCTTACAGGAAAAAGTCAAGAAGGCGAGCAAGCAACAAAAGAACAACCCGAAGAGAAAAAAAACTCAACTAAAAAGACAAAAGAAAAAGAAAATAAGGAAGAAGATAAGTAGGTCGTGTGGCCGAGTGGTTAGGCAGGGGACTGCAACTCCCCGTACAGCGGTTCGAATCCGCTCGCGACCTCTTCACTCTCGAACACACCCTATCGCCTGGGTGGCGGAACTGGTAGACGCGTTGGTCTCAAAAACCAATGACCGCAAGGTCGTATGGGTTCAACTCCCATCCCAGGCACTTCCTCAAAAAAGACTGAGTGCCCTCAACATAGAGCTACGCCTCGCCAAAGCTCTCTTTGCCTGAAAAAAACGTACAGCTGCACACAGCCTTCTATCATTTCTGTCTTTCAACCTACCTAAGACTACACTCGTGGTACAATTTTTGCTCTTATCAGCTAGTACATAACCTTAAACTCTCTCTTATGTACAAGCCTAACCTACACCAATACACCCAACAAGCCCAACAAGCGATCACCAACGCTGGCCATCTTGCCAGCAAATACAGACATCAAGACCTGCAACCAGCCCACCTCCTACAAGCACTCTTACAAGAACAAAGCAGCGCCCCACAATTTATTCTGCAAAAGTTAGCCGTCGCTATCACCCCACTACAAAGACGTAACCAAGAAATCCTACAAAGCTATCCCAAAGTGTCAGGCGAAGAAGTAGCCGACTACTTCTCCAAAAACCTCCTCAAAGTATTCGCCAAAGCAGAAGCCATCGCCAAGACAAAAAAAGATGAATTTATCCCTTCAGAATACCTCTTTATAGGCCTTCTCCATGGAGATGACCAAGTGGCAGAACTCATGCAACATGCAGGCATTACCGAAAAATCTTGCTTCGAAGCAATCAACCTCCTCAGACAAAACAAAAAGGTAACCTCCCCAGATGCTGAAGAACACTACCAAGCCCTTCAAAAATATGCCACTAACCTCAACGAACTAGCAAAAAAAAATAAAATCGACCCCGTAATCGGCCGTGACGATGACATCCGGCGCGTCATTGAAATACTCTCTCGACGCACAAAAAGCAACCCCATACTCCTAGGAGACCCTGGAGTAGGCAAGACCGCCATCGCCGAAGGCATCGCACAACGCATCGTCACCAACGACGTGCCCCAACCCATGCAAGACAAGATCATCATGGCCCTCGACATGGGACGACTCCTAGCAGGAGCCAAATACCAAGGCCAATTTGAAGAAAGACTCAAAAGCGTCATCCAAGAAGTAGAAAACTCACACGGACAAATCCTCCTTTTCATCGATGAGATACACACCCTGCGCGGAGCAGGTAGCAGCGGAGGCAGCGCCATGGATGCAGCTAACCTCCTCAAACCCGCCCTCGCACGAGGCACTCTCCACACCATCGCAGCCACTACTGTCGACGAATATAGACAACACTTTGAAAAAGACCGTGCCTTAGCACGACGTTTCCTCCCCGTCCTCATCGATGAACCTACCCCTGAAGATGCCATCACCATCCTACGAGGCATCAAACAACGCTATGAACTCTATCACGGTATCCGTATCAAAGACAACGCCGTAGTCGCCGCTGTCAAACTATCACATCGCTATATCACCGACCGGCACCTACCTGACAAAGCCATCGACCTCATCGACGAAGCTTCCGCCAAACTACGCATCTCTATAGACTCCAAACCCGAAGCACTCGAACAACTCGAACGGCAGATCGTACAACTACAAGTAGCCCGCGAAGCTATGCGACACGACAAAAAGACATCACAAGAAGAAAG
>JBCCFU010000156.1:0-2705 GCA_039029575.1 Bacteroidota bacterium
AGAAAGTTTAAGATGTAAGCCAAAAAGTCATGGTAATGAAGATACTCTCGAAGCTGAGTTGTTACCTGAGTTATGAACAGGTAAACCAACATCAAATGACACAGAAGAGTTTCATGATCTTCCTCAAGACCAAGATGCATTAATATGGGAAGATCCAGATTAAGGGGTGTGTCATTACTATGGTTCCTACCTATGCATAAAAATTATATGGAAAAACCATGTATATTGCTGGCAATGAACATTGTTTCATTAGTGATAGAGAACTTTATGTCTTAAATAGTTGGTCAGATTCTGACTTATACAATATACTTCTAGTTTTTTATGAGGTTCATCTAGTCTGTATCCATTCTGCGGCGTACTTTTTCTATTTCATCTTTGTAGTACATTCTGACCAGGTAGAGGACAGATGCTTTGAGTAAGGGTCGTATGCTGCCATTTTTTTCTTTTTCGGGAAGGCCTTCTTGTGCTTTTCGAAGAGGTTCTAGTGCCTCTTTCCATTCACTGAGTTGCTTTTCAGTAAGTGGCGTATAGGGGAGTTGGAGATTTTCTTCGATGAGTCTTTGGAGCGTTTTTTGGGCGATTTTTACTTGTTTTTCCCATGAATAGCGCTCTAGCTCGACGATACGGGTACGATGACTTAAGGCATCTTTAGCCATGGCATCTTCACTGATATCGAGGGATGAATTACCTGCGAAGATCACGATGCTGGGCAGGTATATTTCATTACCTTCTAGGTAGGGACACTTATAGGTTCTGTTGATACCGTCGAAGTGTTTCAAGATAAAGTCTATCATTTCGTGTCGATGTTCTCCTCGAACGACTTTATCTAGTTCGTCGATAAAGAGGATCATAGGGCCGGGGCCTGCCTGGATCATAGCTTTGGCAAGGAGTCCGATATCACCTGGGTCATCACCAGCAGGAGGCCTTCCGATCAGTTCTTCGAGGGTAACGCCCTTCGTAAGTTGTAAAATAGCGATGCGTCCTCCTAGCTTATTGGCTAGAAGTGTAATGGAGCGGTTCTTACCCCAGCCGGGAGGTGACAATAAATAAGTGGGAAAGGTAGGGATGTTTCCATAGTAACGATAGACAAGGCGTCGCATTGCTATTTTTATTGCCTCTCCATAGTCTTCAAACTCGTCGAAGTCAATTTCTTCGGGAGGGGTCATCCTCACATTGATCTCAAAGGGGGTAGGTAATCCGATGACGTTTTCTACAAAGGCTTTTGTGATGAGCTTCTTTTTGTCGGGGTGTCGGCGCAGTTCAAAAATTTTCTCTTCAATAAGCTTATTCATATCTGAGTTTCCATATTTTTTCCAATCACGCAGTCGATCCCAGTTACGTGCATACATTAGCTCTATTTCTTCTATACTAGGGTCTTCTTCTTCATATTCGTGTTTAAAGATAGCACGTAGAGGCTTGGCTATCTTTTCTTTGAAGTTTGTTACAAAATAATGAAGCATGATTAAGACAAACGCGATGTCTCTTCTTACGACCAGAATAGGGAATAAATAAGAAGGGGTGCCGAGCAGCGTTTTGAATATTAAGAAAGTAAGTGTACTCATAAAAAGCCAGGTAATGATATTAAGCTCCTCTATATTGACATCGTCTGGATTCATGTCTCTACGTAAATATAAAGGGGCATTACGGAAAACAGCTGTGATTTTATCTGGGGAGGGGAGGACCATCGGAAGTAAAAACGTCCCTTTTACAATTATAATACGTTTTAAATCTCCCAAGAGGTTAAGCAGTTTTAAGTCGACTCCCCATATATAAAAGTATGAAATAAAGCCAGCAATTGCTTCTTCTTTTGTGCCAGCCTCAAAGACCGTTAATATAAGATATTTACCCATGTAAAATAAGGAAGCCCAGGCAATGATCGGAGCACCAATAGCAATGGCTAGTGTTGCTTTATACTTTCCTCTTAGGGTACGATATTTGTATGAAAGGTAGGCTTCTACCAGCATTTTAGGGCATTCATTTGGTGTTTTTATAAGCGCTTGTTTATATGCTACTGTTTTGACTAATTCCTCTAGGGGTTTAGAAAATAGGTCGGGAGCTGTCAATATTTTTAAGGTTGCAGGGTCTGTACTCCATTTTTTAGCCCCTGGATTGGTATCTTCTGCTTGGGAGCCGACGACAGGAAAGCTCACCAAGAGAGTAAGGGCTATTAGCCGACAAGAGAATGACACGTTTGTAAGAGCGTTTCGTTGCATAGATAGTATGTGTAATGGTGGTTAAGATGCCTTATTTTTTGAGTTTTCTTGCTGGTTGGGGAGACGGTGAGCATCTGGCTCCGGGGATCGATTTTTTTTCTCTCTTTTTTTGTAGAATTCACGCATTTGGCGATCTTCTAGATATTCTTTAACCTGCTTTTCAACCTGGCGGAAGTCATCATATTTCTTTTTACCTTCTGAGGTAGTGCTTTCTCGCTCCATCTCATCAAGGAGGCCTTGGATCTCTTTCTTTTCTTTGTCGCTAAGGTCATCGAAACTGATGTTATAATCGATACAGTATCGATCCATTTTCTTTTTTATGAGTTCACGTTTTGCATCCCATTCTGGGGGGGACACATATATTTGTAATATGCGATCTTTGAGTGCTTTTTTCAACTGTTCGTTTTTGAGGTTTGTAAGGTTTTCTATGGGTATGTTTCCTGAGCAGATGATGATTGGGGGTTGTTCTATCTTGTATCCAGGGAAGTAGGG
>JBCCFU010000157.1:0-2691 GCA_039029575.1 Bacteroidota bacterium
CACGCTCTTTGATAAGCTATCATAGGGGTTTGCAAGGTTTGGTTTTTTGGAGAAAAATTTTTTAAATTACAAAAGTGAACCCTTTGCCATGAAAAGATTTTGTACTGTTGCCTTATCGCCATTTTTTTGTTTTACCCCCCTTTTTGGGGCCCTTTGTAGTAGTTATAAACATAACCCAAACTGGCAAATAACGTATCACAAATCCAAACACAAATCCAACAAGAAACCATGCGTAGCTCAGTCTAGAAGCGACATTTTTATGCCTTATGGTGATGTTTTAATTTCTGAGCAAGAAGACATATCTCAAAATAAAATAGAGAATCCTTTCTGTTCTACTAAAATCAGAGAGTTAAAAACTATTGAACTGGTTGTAAGAGCCAACAAGCGGTTTGTGCGGATCGAAACATTTCAAGACTCCCTTGTACTATCCATCAAGAAAAAAATTGAAAATAAATTTCCCATTCCTTGTAGGGTCATCAAACTGTTTTTTATAAAAGAAGAGTTAGATTTTTCAAGATCTATTGAATACTACGGTATAAGAAACGGTGCAAGGCTGCGTGCTTCTATTGAAGAGTGTGATGATGAAAAAGAAGAAGCATTTGAAACGACCAAATCTTCTGCATACTACGGTCCTTTAGGCGGCGCTGTAGGATCTTCTTTAAGTGTTTCTTTTAAACAGAAACAGAAAGCAGAAACAGCTCGACCTGCTGTATACGGTCAACGGTGTATAAGAAGATATGGTATACCATCGAAAGTCAAAGATTTTAGTAATTCTCAATTAAGAATGGAGCTTAATAGTAAAAAAATGAGACGAAGTGAGATTGAGTATTCGTTTATTGTCAGAGAAAATTTTTGGGTACTATCGCTATGTCGCTTTAGGAGTCCGAGTGAAAAAATTAATATTTTGGGCTATGAACACTTATTTATAATTTTAGAAGGCGTAGATCCCGAGCATAAATATAAAGCTTCCTATGGCCATAATGATGGGGATCATATCACTTTTTTTATCGACTTAACTACCAACAAAGGGAAAGAAAAAGGAAGCCAAAAACAAGGTTCAGACCAAAAAATAAAAACACTCTCTTCGAAAATTAGAATACGCAAGTATAGAGGCGATACAAATATTATTCATCAATCCCGTAGCAGGCTTACAAATGTCGAAAAAAAGCTTGCTGGGAAAAAGAATTACGATATAAAGAACATCATGCATACGCTTTCTTTTGTAATCAAAAAAAAAGAAGCGAAAGCGCTTTTGATAGAGGTAAGGAAAGATGAGAATTCTTTCGAAGAGGAGCCTCCACCTTTTAATCTACCCGGGAAAAATGGTCTTTTCGATCCTGATGGCAATGCTTATAACTGTGTTACATGGGGGCTAGAGAAGGTAGCAATGGCAACAGGAACAAAATTGATGGAAAACAGTCCGTTTGTGACGAGATCTAGTTCCTTGTTGTATGGGAAACATGACATATTTCATGTCAACTCAATTGTCCAGGCAGTAGGAGATACAATATTTACAACTCAAGAGACCTTATTTCTTGCGCTAGCTATTTGTACTTTCAATGGTTCTGCCATCTCTTCTTTTGCTGATTCTTCTCCTTTTATTTCTTCATTGTGTTCTTTCTTTGGTTATAATACTGCGAACAATTCGGTGGATGATAATGAGGGAACGAGCTCTTTCCGTATAGATGGTCTCAGAAAATTGGTTGAAACAAAAGCAGATATGGACACCAACTTTTATAATGGGACGGTATCCAAAATTATGAATAAAAACGCAGCATTCAAAAAGGCGAGGGAGAGAGTAAAAGAACTGGAATATAACCTAAATAATTTATCTAGGGGTCAGTTGCGTGAGCTGGCAAAGCTGAAGAGGATGTTGTGTCACTTTTTCAATCACTATTACAAAACAGAAAAGTACCCTGAGTTTTATGGATTAAACTACTTGTACGCTCCTATCCAACTTTGGGAGGTTGATAATGTGTACGACATGAAGTATCGCCATCCTAGCGCTTTTGTGTCAACAGAGCTTTGGAACTCATAGGCAGCCCATACACTTTTTCCTCTCTCTCAAAATAGACGGAGAGTTGCTCAAGCAGTTGAGTGCTATCATCTTGCTTGAAGGCGTGTGGGTTGGCTTTGGTATAAAGAGAAGTCATTATATGCTGATACCGAACTTTCGTAGCGATTCGACGATATCTATGACAAGCCGTCCAGCATCTTTCTCGATAAAATCATTCATGCCCACAGACTTACAATTTTTTCCTATATAACTTTGATCATGACATGTCCAAGCAATGACAGGAGTGCTTGGATCATTCTTTCTGATTTCTCTTGTAGCCATCAAACCATCTAAAGAGGGCATCTCTATGTTCATAAGGATAGCATCAAACTTTTCACCCGCCGCCAACATGTCCACGGCCACTTGTCCGTTCCATGCATAGGTCATATCCAAGTCAAGGTTATTCATGCTAACTAAAAGCTTTAAAAGATCGAACCAAACTTTATCATCTTCAACTATTAGTATTTTCGGTATATTATTTTTTTTGTTTTCCATGCGCCAAATATAACACTTTCTTTTGTAAAAACGAATTATTGGATCATTTTTATAAAAACGATTCGTTTGTTATTAATTTATTGAATCATTTTTATATTTAAAAATATTTTTTTGTGTAAAAATAAACAGCCTTCTATACA
>JBCCFU010000158.1:0-2618 GCA_039029575.1 Bacteroidota bacterium
GATTTTTTGAATTATTTTATTTATATAAATATGCTGATTTTACACAATGGAATTGACGTTCCCTTAAAAAGAAGCATAGTGGTTTTTGAGGCAATATTTTCCAGAAATATATACATCTGCCTAACAAAAACTAGCAGCGTGGTAAAACAAGCACAAAGCTGAGCATGTCGCTCTCTCTGGAAATAAAAATACAGCCTTTTTATCCACCAAATAAAAAGCTTATAAGTTTATTTTTTGGTTTTTTTATTAGCGCAGTCCGTGCTTATTTTTTTACGTAAGAAGTGAGCGGTATGGTTATTTTTTATTTTAATCATTTCTTCTGGTGTACCAGTAAAGATCACTTTGCCGCCGTTAGCGCCTCCTTCTGGCCCGAGGTCGATGATCCAGTCGGCTGATTTGATCATATCCATATTGTGTTCGATGGCTACAACAGTGTGCCCTTGTGCTACGAGGTGTTGGAAGATATTAATAATATGTTTAATTTCATTGAAATGCAGGTCTGTACTAGGTTCGTCGAAGATAAAGAAGGTAGCGGGGCTCATTTTTTCTTCATTGAGATGTAGTGCAAGGCGTACACGTTGCGCTTCTCCTGTACTAAAAGAGTTAGAGGGTTGCCCTAGTTGTAAGCTGCCTAAGCCGAGGTGGACAAGTGGTTGGAGTTTATTCGTAATGTTGGGATAGTCTTCGAAGAGGCGAAGACTTTCTGCTACACTCATTTTGAGTACATCGGTGATATTTTTTCCACGGAAGGTGACTTCTAGTATATGCTCTTGAAAGCGATTACCGTCGCAAGTTTCACAGGAGAGGAAAATGTCTTCCATAAAGAGCATATTTACTTTGATATGACCTTCTCCTGCACACTCATGACAGCGTCCACTAGGTGTATTAAAGGAGAAATGGGAGATATTATAATCTCTTTCGATAGCAAGGGGTTGTAAAGCAAATATTTTTCTTATAGGTTCATAAACGCCTAGGTAGGTGAGTATATTGGAGCGGCTGGATTTTTTGAGGGCATTTTGCCCCATATGTACAATGTTTGAAATTTGTTTGGTGTCTCCAAAGATATTGATGTATTTGTTTTGATGTCCATGGCCTATGCCTAGATGTTCGGCAACGTTGGGATAGAGAATATCGTCCACTAGGGTAGATTTTCCACTGCCACTAACGCCTGTTACAGTGGTGAAAACACCTAGCGGGAAAGAGACATCAATGTCTTGAAGGTTATTTTTTCTTAGGCCTTTGAGTGTAATGGCATGTTCCCATTGTCGACGTTGGGTGGGGAGTTCAATTTTTTCTTTTCCTGCAAGGTAGCGTGCGGTGAGGCTGTTATCGGCTTTTAAAAGGGCGTTCCAGTCTCCTTGAAACATTAGATGCCCCCCTTTTTCACCAGAAGAGGGCCCTAGGTCGATGATGCTGCAGGCGGCACGCATAATAAGCTCTTCATGACCTACTACAACAATGGTATTGCCCATATCTTTAAGGGTAATAAGTACTTCTAGGAGTTGTGCGGCATTACGTTTATGTAGTCCAGCGGTGGGGTCGTCTAGTACATATACAATGTCTATCAAGGGACTGCCGAGCATTTTAGCGAGTCGCGCCCGTTGATATTCTCCGCCAGAGAGGGTACTTGTTTTGCGATTGAGATTGAGATAACCTAGGTCTACTTTTTTTAGGTATAAGAGTCGGTTAACAATCTCATCTTGTAATATTTGTGATACTTTTTGTTGGTGGGCGGGGAAAGTGAGGTCTTTGATAAATTCGTAGAGGTTATCTATGGACATGCAGAGCAACTCAGTGACATTTTTGCCTCCTATCTTAATGTATTGGGTCTCTTTTCGTAGCCCTGTGCCACGGCATTGTTTGCAGTTGATCAGGGCATGGTAGCGGGCGTAGAGGATACGGTATTGTACTTTATCTGCTTTGGATAAAAGCCAGTCAAAAAAGTCTTTGATGCCTTTAAAATCGCTGTTGCCGTTCCATATAAGTTCTTTTTTGTCTTCTGAAAGGTATTTATAGGGTCTGTTGATGGGTATTTCAAGTTGTACGCTTTTGTTGATGAGTTCATTTTTCCAAGAGGAGACCATGGGGTTTTGCCAGGGGAGGATAGCCCCTTCTTGAATGGATATCTCTTGGTTGGGGATCACTTTTTCTAGACTGACTCCGAGGCATTCACCTGTACCTTTACATTTTTTACAGGAGCCATAAGAGCTGTTGAAATCAAAGATGTCTAGGGTAGGTAGTGGAAAGGTGAGGCCATCGGCTTCAAATCGGTCGGAGAAGGTTCTTTGCTCTTTTTCATCAAAGATGGCGATACAAGTGCCATGGCCTTCAAAGAAGGCTGTTTTAGCGGAGTCTGAGATACGTTGGGTGAATGTCTGATTGATCTCAGGTACTTTTAGACGGTCGATAATGATATGTGCATTTTGTAAAGGAGGGGGCTTTTTTTCTTCTAATAAGCTTTCGATGAGGATGATCTTGCCTTCGTGAAAGAGGCGTACGATCCCTTTTCCGAGCTCTATTTCTAGTGTCTCTTTCCAAGTGCGTTGGGGGAGGGTATGGAGTGGCGCTAATAACATGAGGGCATCTCCTGGGTTACTTTTTTCTATAATATAGTTTAA
>JBCCFU010000159.1:0-2617 GCA_039029575.1 Bacteroidota bacterium
CATTTTTATCACCCAGAACAACTATAACCTAAAAATAATTATTGTCATATGCTGTTTTTTTTCTATAAAAAACATAAAAATTAGATGAAATTAAAATATTCTTTATTAATAAAAGATAGATTAACCGCCAGAGAGATTAAATCATTATTGTTTACAATAGATAAAAAATCTTTAAAAAATGTACTAAAAAATACATTAAGAGTGTCAGCATATACCTGATAAACTGCAAATTATCACATTGGACGAGTATGTTAGAAGATATCCTACAGGAAAAATTTGGTCACAAAGCCTTTCGAGGCCAGCAAAAGAAAGCCATAGAAAATATACTAAGGAATCGTAACACCTTGGTAATTATGGCAACAGGCAGTGGCAAGTCCCTTTGCTATCAGCTTCCTGCTATTGTAAAAGAGGGGATGGCTATCGTCATATCTCCCTTGATCGCGCTGATGAAGAATCAAGTAGATGCTCTGAACGCAAAAGGCATCAAAGCGGCCTGTTACAATTCCAGCATTCCGAAGAAAGTGCTTAGTCTCATCAAAGAAGAGGTCAAAGAAGGCAAGTTAAAGCTTCTTTACGTAGCCCCTGAAACACTCAACAAAGAGGAAACCATCGAGCTTTTGCAAAACGTCAATATATCGCTTATTGCTGTAGATGAAGCTCACTGTATCTCCGACTGGGGTCACGACTTTCGTCCTGAATATAGAAATACCCGCAAAGCAATAGAAGCCCTTGGCTATCCCCCGATCATTGCCCTTACAGCGACAGCTACTCCAAAAGTAGAGTATGACATCCTCAAAAGTCTTGAGATCGAAGACAGTCTTACCATCCGATCGACGTTTCATCGCCCCAATCTCTACTATGAAGTCCTTCCCAAGCAACAAACCGAGAGAAAGATCGTTTCCTTTATCAAAAATCATCCTGGGGAATCTGGCATCATCTATTGCCACAGTAGAAAAAAGACAGAAGAACTGGTCGAAATACTGAAACTAAACGATATCAACGCAGCCTCCTATCATGCAGGCTTTGATACAAAGAAACGCATACACAACCAGGATCAATTTTTAGCAAGTAAAGTGGATGTCATCGTTGCGACCATTGCCTTTGGTATGGGAATCGACAAACCAGATGTACGGTTTATCATCCACTACGACATACCCAAATCACTTGAAGGTTACTATCAAGAAACTGGGCGGGCGGGGCGTGATGGAGAAAAATCTTACTGTGTACTCTTCTTTGACGAACAAGATGTCATCAAACTACAAAAACTAAACCGTCATAAGACAGCTACCGAGCGCGAGATAAACAATCGCCTCCTTAACGAGCTTTCCACCTTTTCTCATTCTGCAGTCTGTAGGACTCGACAACTTCTGTATTACTTTGGCGAGGAAAAAAAAGAAATTTGCCATCACTGCGACAACTGCCAAGAAGAGAGGGTGACCTACCTAGCACAGGATGAAGTGACCCTCTTATTAGAAACCATCTTAGCAACGAAAGAAAGGTATGATCAAGTGAGTATGATCAAAATTCTTACTGGCATCAAAGAAGAACATCTAAATTATGATGAAAAAGAGATGCCTAACTTTGGTAAAGGGGCTAACCATACACAGAAAAAGTGGAATTCTATCTTCAAACAACTGCTCATCGATGGTTATCTTGTCATCGAGAATCCAGAAATAGAAATTGCACACCTTACTAAAAAAGGGAAAGATTTTCTTACCAAACCTTATCCTATTAAGCTACTTGAAGATCTCTCTTTCGAGCTCTCCGATAGTGAAAAAGCAAAAAAGAAAGGGTCAAAAGGTACATACGACCTTGGTCTCTTTGGTAAGCTCGTCAACTTAAGAGACCAAATAGCTATCAAAAACAATATCAAACCTTATCTTATCTTTCAAGAAAAAGCACTCAAAGCCTTAGCCACCTACTTTCCAACAACCATCGAACAACTTGCCCAAAGAACCAACGTGAGAATCAGCCAAGTTCATAAGTTTGGGCAAGCTTTTATCGACGTTATCAAAACACATATCGAAGAAAACAATATAGAGCCTCCCACTCATGTCGTCGTCAAGGCTAATACTGCTAAATCTACGAAAAAAATACACTTGATCCAGCAGATCGATCGAAAGGTGGACCTAAGAGAGATCGCACGACAAAACAGCATGACCTATGGAGCACTGATCAAAGAACTCGAAGAGATCAGTTCTGGGGGCATCAAACTCAATCTTAGCTACTATATTGATACTATCTTAGAAAAAGAGCTACAAGATGATCTATACGAATATTTCCAAGAGATGAAAGACGATAACATAGAGCAGGCTTTGGAAGATCTTGAGGATGAGTTCTCAGAAGAAGAAATAAGACTTATGCACATTAAATTTCTTTCTATAGCTTCTTATTAGTCTTTTCCCCCCTCAGAATCTCTTAAAAGGTCTCTAAGGAGAGGTTAAGTATAAATATTAAAAGAAAAACCTTAACTCAACAGCCTTCATAGGTCAAGCAAGGATTTTACCGTTGACCCAATCAATGAATTGCGTGATATCCTCTTTCTTTTCCTCAGAAATACTATCTGGAATTGAAAATTGGGGATCTGTCGCAAACTTGATTTTATAGAGCTGTAAGA
>JBCCFU010000160.1:0-2597 GCA_039029575.1 Bacteroidota bacterium
ACGAAGTTATTTCAAAGCAGCAACAATGAGACAAGAAGATGGCTTTAGGACTTGTTATCTCACTTTGGCCCCATGCACAACAACGTGTGCGTAACTGTAGAGGAACTGCCATTATATTTGTTATCATCTTAAACTGATGTATTGTAATGAATAAGCCTAACTTAGTGATCGTCCATTCTTTCCCAGGCAATAGCAAGATGCTTGATGGTTATTACAAATTTCTTGGGGACTATTTCAATGTGCATCCCATCGATCTTCCTGGCTTTAATGTAGACATTCCCCCATTAAAAAAGATACAGATTGAGAACTACGTAAAATATACGGAAAAAGTGCTGCAAAATTTACCCTTTTCTCGTTATGTTTTAGCAGGTCTTAGTTTTGGCTTCTGTGTAGTAAATCGCTGTAAGGTTGACGATCGATGCAGAAGTAAAATTGCTCTTTTCCCTTATCTAAACGCTAACTATCTACAAAAAATGCCTACACGCAAGGAGCGCTTCCTGCTGAGATTTATCAGGTATCTACACTTACATCGTTTTGTATATACATCCACCTGGTTTCGCAACATACTCATCGAGAAAATTCCAAAAAGGAGCTTAGACATTATGTTAAAAAGCATGGATCCTTATACCTTCTTTGAGCTTTTGCATAGAATCATACACTACAAGGAAGAGCCTATCTTTTCGGATCACCCCTATGTTTTGATTGTCAACAAAGAGGATGATACCGTCAATGGGAAGAAAATCATTGAGCAGTTTAAAGAATTACCAAAAGCTTCTATTATTTTTACAGACATGCCCCATCACCCAGGGAATCCATCAAAAAGTTATTTTAAAAAATACATACCAGACGACGATATTAAGAAGATTCTCCGCTTCATCGAAGCTGAGAGTGACGGATAAGAAGTTACTTTTAGTTGGATCTCACTATCTTCTAGATATCCTGGTCATAACTTATCTCGAGCCGTCTGTTGAGCAGCTCGTCCAATGCTTTCAAGAGAGGCTTGCGGGCTATTTCATAGCGTTGACTTACGATTTCCCGTATATCATTGTCTACCAAGTTATAATCATCCCGCTTTTCGATATCGATGTTGAGGTCCTCTAGTTCGGCATGAAAGGCAAGTTTCGCACCGTTTAAGAGCTTTTTGCTTCGATTACCTACTGCTATGACACTTTCATACATATTGCCTGTAATTTCAGACAAGCGGTCAAGATTGCACGCTTTAAGTTGGTTATTTTTTTTTGTTATAGCCATAATTATGATTTTTTTTCAACGAGACAAAAATAGGTAAAAAAAAAGTCTTTACAATTTTTTAGGGCTCTTTTTTGCAAACTTCCTTACCAGATAGAGAGAGAAGTAGAGAAAAGGGGTGTCGAGGAGTGCCATGATGACTTTAAAAAAGTATTCATTGATCACCACATGAGACCACTGGATACCACTTACGTGCATGGCGGAACCCAACCTTGGCCACACCTCCCATGCGACTAGCCCGAAGACAAGGGTGTCCACTAGTTGACTTAGGATCGTCCCCACATTGTTGCGAAGCCACAAATATCGCCCCTGTGTACGCTCTTTTAAAGTATCAAAAAGATGGACATCGAGCCATTGAGCGGTGAGGTAGGCGACCATGGAACCCAAGATGATACCGGGGGCGAAGGTGAAAAAGAGGGTAAAGCAGCGGTCTATGACGGGATCACCAGGTAGGCGGACCAAGACATACACCCATAGCCCCATCCATATACTAGCAACGAGTCCACTGATCACGGCTCCTTTAGCATGGTGATATCCATAGAGCTCTGAGATAAGGTCGGTTAACAAAAAAGTAAAAGGGTAGACAAGTAGACTGGCTGTCACGTCAAGACCAAAGAGCTTGATATACCGGACCAGCACGACATTGGTTAGGAGCAAGACGACAATAAAAATGGCGAGTAGGCGTCCATAGAGGTATACATCTAGGATACACCCTATCTTATCTTCACTCTTTTGGTAGATTTCACCTATGTAATGGTCTACTTTCCAGCTAAAGACCATCCCTAGCAAGGAACCCAAAAGGTACCATACGCTACTTCCCAACCAGAGGCTGGCTTCTTTTTGATAGTCACATACGTAGTGAAGGATGGCCAAGGCGAGGTAGAGAAACGTCCCTCCTGCAACGATGCACTTCGAACCTGCCCCTATAGAATAGGTCGAGGGCTCTTTTCTGCGTGGCAGGATCAAAGGCAAAAGAATCACTCCTAAGGCAACCAGATTGTCCAGATGAGGGGAGGCTAACACGACATGCCACGTCTCTTCATCAACGAGACTTCCCTTTTGAAGGGGTATATACTCAAGCAAGCGTACCATGCCCCAAAGCATGCTGACCATGACAAGGGATATCTTGACAACCTCACCAGCATAAGAGCGACACCTTGCGGACAATCGCCAAAAAAGCCAAGCAGCTATGGGGGCTGTCAAGGCACTATAGTAGCCTCTCAGATTGTACAAAGTAAATGACTTACTGGTTATCCACCCTAAAAACAGCAGTGGGAAAGCGAGTACATAGATTAGTTCTACCCTCTTTACAACCATACGACGATCCAACATAAGCGTATAGAATTTAA
>JBCCFU010000161.1:0-2490 GCA_039029575.1 Bacteroidota bacterium
ATTTTCCGATTTAAAAAAATTCATTATATTATTATAAATGTTGTTTTAGACGTACCAAACGGCCTTTACCTACGCGACGAAAGGGAGAGGCACAAACTTTGGCGATACCCTCTAGCCCTACTTAATGGCGTAAGCGAGGTAACCGTATAGGTGAAAATGTCAAACGAATTTTTTTGGGGGGCAACGGCTATGTAATTTTGTTTGCTCTTCTTTAAGGCTGTATCCAAAGATATGAGCTTGTTTCTGTAGGGCTCATCCAAAAGTAATTATTTCCTTACCTTTGAGACTTTTAGTATCATGGCAAAAGATTATAGTACGATTTTCAATCACCTAGAAAAGGTATCAACGGTTTGCTCCATTCTCAGCTTCTGGTTTGGCACCCAGCAGAAAACCATCGCTTGGCCTATCAGTATTGCCATCACTTTGATGAACTTACCTTACTACTTCTATAAAGAGCTTTATGTGACCGTCTTCCACCATTTTATCCATATCTTGATTTCCCTTTATGGCTGGTATGCTTGGGCTCACGAACCAGAGGGAGGCAAAAAGTTGCAAAGGATTAGTAGGACATCTTCCCAAGAGTGGCTTTTTATCACGTTAAGCGTGGCCTTATATATGGTTTTTTTCTACCCGGTGCTGGAATATGTAGGTGCGCGCTTACCTCTTGTAGATATGGTGCGCAATGTCCTAACCTTGGTAGGGTTGTGGGCTACGTCAAGGAAAAAGCTAGAAACGTACCTTATATGGTTGGTCGTCAATGTCATCTCTGTCTATGTTCACCAACGTACGAAGAGCTACTGGTTCATGTGCAAATACATCTTCTACCTAGGTCTCTCTATCTATAGCTTCTACACTTGGTACCGAGCCTATCGTAAGGAAGCATTAGCTATTACAAACTCCTAATCATCGTCCTTTTTGAGTATGATGATAGCCACTTCTCTCTTTTTAAAGCGACGGCCAAACTTCTTGCTGTTGCCGAGTCCACTGCTGACGTAGAGTTGGCTTTCGCCTGCTTGGTAGAGGCCGTGATTTTCTGGATACCAGTGAATGGGGTTGCCTTTACCGCGCGTTAGCTTAAGTCTGGAGCCGTGTGTGTGTCCGGCAAACATGAGGGCGATGGGAAGGTCGGATTGTACTACTTCTGCTTTCCAGTGACTGGGGTCGTGTGAGAGGAGAAGGCGCAGGTCTACGTTTTCTGTCCCTTGGGCCGCTTTTTTAAGGTCTCCTTCCCGTGGGAAAGAGCCTGTACTGTAGTTTTCTACACCGATGATGGCCAACTGTTTGCCCTCTATCATCAAGATGCGGTTTTCGTTTAGCAGCAGGGTCCAACCAAAGGACTCTTCCTTCTCTTTGATCTTATTGATGCGGTCGACGACTGTGTGACGGCCTTTATAGTGGTGCGTAGGCCCGTACTCGTGGTTGCCCAACGTAACAAAAACGCCTTGAGGCGCTTGTATCTTTTGTAATACCTGTTCGCAGTCTGTCAACTCTTTGACGTGACGTTCGATAACATCTCCTGTAATAAAGACCAAATCAGGCTTTTGAGCCATTAAAAGATCTATTGCCTCTTCCAGCTCATGGGCTTCTTCTCGATAGTTGGCGCAGTGAATGTCTGTCAAATGACCAATCTTCAACCCGTCGAGAGCTTTTGGTAATCCTTTGATCTTAACTTCTATGATTTTGACTTGGGAAGGTACATAGTGGTGGTGCCTCATGTAGTAGCCTCTGCCAAAGAAGAGGACAAAGAAGGAAAGTGCTATGTATTTTATTTTTCGAAACATTTAAAAAAAGTAAGTATTTGTTAGAAAGATATTTTTTGGCAAGATATGAAAACATGCTTTATTTCTTTCCACATCTTATCGTAAGCGTAGGGGGCTTAGAAATAAGGAGTACCGTCTAAAAAGTGTGGTGCGATGTGAAAGAATGGGTCTAACTGGCTCGTTAGGTCGCAAGAAGGCCACTATAACGGCCTACCGTTTAGTGGTCGGAGCATGTCACAGATCTGTTTTGTAATTTCATCTTCAGGCACTGAAATCAGATGGATGTGTTTGGCTTTTTTGTTATAAACAATAGTGTGGATCCCTATATAATAATCATAAAAATGATAGTAGTAGTAACATAAAAATTTTCTATAGTTTGTTAATTTATTGTACTCGTTACTTCTTACGTACAATGTCTTGCTGTTTTTTTATATTTATGACTTTGAATTTCGTAAAAAAGCGGTATCCATGTGACTTTTTTAAAACCGATGTTATGTGAGGATATTTTTACTAATGTTGGTCTACGTTTAACACATTGTCCTTTGCACTCACCTGCGTATTCTTTTGAAGGTCATTTGAGGAATAGATTGTGACATACTCCCGCCACCAAAAAGGATACCCAATTTTGGATGGGGGCTTCTTGCGACCTAATGAACCAATCGGATTCATCCTCTCGCCAAAGCACTTGCGCTGACAAGTATCGCCGTGGAGGAACTCTTTATACAAACAC
>JBCCFU010000162.1:0-2441 GCA_039029575.1 Bacteroidota bacterium
AAGCAGCAGAGGATTTTTATATTACAAGTGCCATAGTTTCCCCTGATGATGGCTATCTACTTTGGTTTGAAGGTCATAGCAAGGTGTATTTATGGGATATAACGAAGAAGCAACCAGTGCTATGCCAAGGGAATGAAAACAATATCATACAACTTATTTGGTCATTTGACGGAAAGTTCTTTTTTTCTACCTCTTATAGGGATGGTACTATAGGTGTTTGGAATAAAGAGCGTAGAAGCTTAATAAAAAGGGTGAAAGTAGCTAACGATTTTTTAAGGGCTATGTGTGCTTCGGAGCGTGGCCTTCTTGCAGGTGATCGTGATGGCCACCTATATGTTGTGAAGAATTTTGAAAAAGAAGAGAAAGTGGAAACGTTGGTTACTAGTATTGATGACAAAATGCCTGCTATAAGCAACGTGGTATCTTTGCCCAACAGCTGTATTCTCTTCAACAGAGGAAAAAATATATGGATCTATGACGAGTATAAAAAAAAGCTAATCTATACACTAGACAAAGGTAGAGAAATTAAAATGGTCAAGGTTTCTCCTAATGGCAAATACGTGGCGTTCGTCGGAGACAAAAAGCTAGGTATATGTCCCTGGGATAAAAAGAAGAATATATTAGGTAAAAGGTTCATGCAATACCGTACTTACTTACACGCCTGCATTAGTTTTTCAGCTGATAGCCGTTTTCTCTTCTTTGCTAAGAGTAGCACCAGTGTAGCAGTCATAGATATCTTACGAGAGCGAAAGATAGAGTTAGTAAACTGCAAAAAACTCCTAAGTACTAGTTCTTTTAACCATTGCAATCGTTTTGTGACTGTGAACCGTCATAGAGTAAATAGTACGAACTTTAATACAATGATACAAATTTGGAAGCTTCCCTTATTAAAAAGGATGGAGTCGCCAGGCCTTGTTCCATTTATCCTAGAAAGTGAGTGGAGATTGCCTATAGCGTCGTGTGCAAACGAAATTTTTGCTTTGATCACTAACTATGCGTTTGAGCTCGACCTACCTTTTACCTGGGTATGGGAAAAATGATCGTATCGTCAAATTTTCTTCCCTACGACAAACGCTGCCTTCTTGGTCGATGAATGGTTTTTTTGCACGTAACTATCTTTACCTATAACTTTACTTTGTATGTCCTTTCCAATTTAAATTAATAGACCATGAAATTTAAAAATACTACAAGAATCTTTCTCTTCCTACTCTCATTCTCTACATCTTTTGTCCCTCTCAACGGTGCTCACATTGATACTACCCACAGCACTAGTGATAATAGTATGCCCCCACTCATCGAAGAAGGTGACAAGCAGGTAGTTCTCTACCCGCTTGAAAGTCAGAACAACCCCGAAGTAGACACACAAAAGCTGTATAAGGCTTTAGATAGATCATATATGAAGCCTTTAACACAAAAAGTAAAACACAACTTCGGCATCGCCCTTGGCAACGACTGTTTGACGCAAATAGCGCACAACCTTCAACCTTTGATTGACTTTTTTACCATCTATGAGCATAGCCCCTCTAAGGTGCAACACTCACACGACGAACGTGGTAAACCACTAAAACCCCTATATGATTTTAAAGAAATATTGAAAAAGATAAAAAAATGCAAAGATAATTCCGACCGACTGTATACTTTTTCTCTAATTTTACTTGGACTCCCTAGTCATCTAGTAAAAAATAAAAATTTGATATTCTTAACAGAAAGGCTCAAAAAGCATTGTGGAATGGATGTCTACGATAGGGCGACATTGGAGCATAATTTTTCTAAAGACGCAGCAGAGGCTATGTATCTCAAGGAACTTTGTTATGAGAATAATATAGATTATATTATTGATGGGCTGAAGTGTCAATGGAAAGTCAAACTAGAAAAGATGTGTAAAACAAATCTTTCGATTATTACAAAGATGGCCGTTTCGCCTGATGATGGCTCCCTACTTTGGTTTGAAAATCATAGTAAGGTGTATTTATGGGATATAAAGAAGAAGGAACCAGTGCTATGCCAAGGGAATGAAAAGAATATCATACAACTTGCCTGGTCATCTGACGGAAAGTTCTTTTTTTCTACCTATTATGTTGGTGGTGCTATAGGCTTATGGAATAAAGAGCGTAGAAGCTTACTAACAATGATGAAAGTAAGTGAAGGTCTTTTAACGGCTATGTGTCCTTCAGAGCACGGCCTTTTTGTAGGCGATCATAAAGGCAACCTATATGTTGTGAAGAATTTTGAAAAAGTATACAAAGTGGAAACGCTGGTTTCTAATAGTAGTGCCAAAAGAAGTGCTATCAGGAACATAGTATCCTTGCCCAACAACTGTATTCTCTTCAGCAAAGGAGAATGTGCTATATGTATCTATGACGAATGTACAAAAAAGCTAATCTATACACTAGACAAACGTATAAAAATTCACACCATCAAGGCTTCTCCTAATGGCAAAT
>JBCCFU010000163.1:0-2404 GCA_039029575.1 Bacteroidota bacterium
ATCGCAGCATATGGTAGACAAAGCTTACTTCGCCAGACGTGATATTGCAGGCTTCCTCGACTTTATGAAAAGTCAGATCTTAGGTAAATTCGAACAAGCAGAGATGAGTTTTTAAGGAATAAGGAACGACCTTTCAACAGGTGATAACCCTCCTTGCCTTCCTTATTATTCATCTCTTCCCCTTCTTTGAAGGCATTTTGTAGTGTTTTACCAGAGCCATCCAACATATGCACCGTGCCCCGTAAGTCGTGCGCCAGTATGCCTGCTGCAATGCGGTTCCACTCAAGCCTTTTATCGTTGTACTCCTCTCTTCTTCGAACGAAAATCAACCTGCTGACTATGAAGACAAGCACAATGAAGGCAATAAAAATACCAGGATTTATATGCTTCTCCTTCCAAAGATCCTCAGGCAGTCTCCCATATACTACCCGCCATCCACCAAGAGCCAGGGCACTACCAAGAGTAGATAAAACCAAGAAAGTACTACTATCTACCAATGCGGCCAGTATCACAAAACTACCTACCCATAAAGCGATACTCATCGCGCTTTGCTGTGATTGTAAGAAAGTGAGCGAGCTTGCAAAAGAGAGGCAATACCAGAGGGTCAAGAACCAGTACATTGGGAAGTAGGGTCTGAGACCTTTTGACCAGATCCCCTCTAGCATGAGCCCTACGCAGAGCGTGATCCCAATCCCACGGATAGCAGCCATCCTGTAAAGGGATTCGTTGGAGACATCTACGACTGTGATGCTACCGACCATATATAAGAAGATCATCATCAAGCTGAAAGCAAGTGACTGTGTCGGGGTCGTGACAATTTTGCGGTCGGCGATCGCAGGCAGGCGCAAAGGGGCGGTGAGCCAACTACGTAACTGCTTCATCGTCCCCTCCCAGCTGGGGATCCATAGGCGCTCAGCGACCGTTAGCTTGCTGCGCGTCAGGATAGCGATGCCTTGGTTGATGTAAATATGGGTGGCAAAGTAGGCGAGTGTGGCTAAAAATACCGATAGCAAAAAGCGATCATAAATTCCCCAACCATACCACTGCAATACTCCTAATGTAAGTAAGTAAACGACACAAAAACTTATCCAAGAATTTTTATCTGTTTTTATACCTAGAATTCCTATAATAAGCGGAACAACGACAGTGCTAAAAGCAAGGATTGCATATTGGCTAAAAAACCAAATAGGTATAGAAAGATTTCTTAATGCACCTATAAGTATCACAATCGATCCAACCAAGCCCACACCTACTTTTGAAAAAAACGACTTCTCACTCGAGTTAAGTTCCTTTTTTCCTAAAAAGATCCTTATAGGGCCAATAATATCTTGTACCAAGGAGTTACCCATTGCATGTAAAAAAGAGTCTATAGTCGAAAGAATGATTGCCGAAAAACCTAGAAAGAGTGCCTCCAGTATCCATTTATTTTTAAATAATGACTTTATCAAACTAAGTAACAAGTTCTCCTTTCCTTGGCGAGGATCAAAAGATGCTTTTTCTACCACAGCGCTTAGACCAATAAAAACGATCATAATACAGATGATGGTAAAAAGAAAGGCACTGGCGTACCACATCTTCCTTACTTCGCGTTTATCTTGGGTGACCAACATTCGTTGTACCATAGGCGGACTCATTACAGAGGCCAAAGATAGTGCCCAAAAAATGGAAGCTTTAAACTCAGAAAAAAAATAAGGGTCACTAAAAAAACGCAATTTTCGGGCATGATGAATGGATAGATTTTCAAAAAGCAACGTAACTCCCCCCTGTCTTTTTAATAAAGTTTGGGTAATAAACACAAATGATGCCAACGCACAAATAATCTGTAGTACATCTGTGTAGCTAACCGTACGCATACCTCCCCATATACTATAAACGAGTACAAGGATTCCAAAGCATAAGATAGCTTTCCAAGGATCTATCTCTAGTAAGTAGAAACTCACGCTACCAATACCCCTTATCTGTGAAATAAGGGAGGATAGGATTAAAATCAAACTGATAATCCCTGTAACAAACTGCGCTAGCTTCCCATAAAGTTTTCCCATTAAGTCTCCTAATGTGATGCTTTCTTGAAAGTAAACCAAACAAGGCGCAATAAAAGTGCCTACAATCAAAAATGAGAGTATAGTAAACGACAAATTAAAGCTATTCAGCATACCATACTGAAAAGTAAAACCAGGAGCTGCCAATACCCCCCTACTTATAAACGTCCCCAAAAGTGTCATCACCAGCACCCCCGTGGGCAAGTTCCGACTTGCCAGTGCGTAATCTTCAAAGCTCCCCGTTGTTGCTTTTCGGTGCGCCCACCAGCCGATCGCAAGGTTAGCCACGATAAAAAGAGGAATCAAAGGATGATTTAGTAAGACTTCAAAAATATTCATAATATAAAGATTAAATTGTTTTTTAA
>JBCCFU010000164.1:0-2377 GCA_039029575.1 Bacteroidota bacterium
AATCGCGATAGTGTAAATTCTTGAAGGGCTTTTTTCTTGAGTAGTTCTGTCTCTAAATTTTCTGTTTCATGATGATCTGAGATTTAAAAGTCAAGGTTAAAATTTAGGTTTATTTTTTATCCCTTAGACAGAGCACTAAGAATACAAATTACAGCATTCCAAATCTCCCCTCTCTCCAACAAATCAATCATGTCTTTGTGACCTTTTTCCTTAGCTATATCTAGGGGCGTTTTGTTATCGTTGTTTTTTATATTCTTATCAGCTCCTGCGTTGATTAAAACGCTGGCTACTCCTTTTCTGTCAGGTATTATTGCAGCCTCGTGCAAAGGTGTCCATACGCCACAGCTTTTGGCATTGACATTCGCGTTATGCTGAAAAAAAATTTTAGCTACTTCTTTTCTTTTAAACCGTATTGTTAGGTCAGTCGCTACAATCTTGTGTAAAAAATGACTAGTTACGAGTCAGGACTATTGAGTTGAGGTTTTTTTCATTTTTATACTTTTAAAAAACAGCACCCCACACAGTCACTCAGCGTCCTTTTTCGAAGCAACGCTGAGTATCCAAAAATATTAAACGGTACCCGTTCTCTCTATCTTCATATAATGTTGCCTTGTGGAGGAATCTAATCTCTCTATACTATAACGCAGCATGGTGCGTGGCATTTGGGCAGCGTGCTGATCTAAGAAGTTTCTCAAAGTCTGCTCATCTTGCTTACCTACTTCGCGTAACATCCATCCACTCGCCTTGTGCAGTAGGTCGTGCCGATCTCCTAACAGCTTTTCTGCTAGTGAGAGGGTTGTCTGAAAGTCTTTTTTTCGAATAAAATAGTGCGTTCCTACCATTGCAATACGACGCTCCCACAGGTTTGAAGACACAATCATCTCATGCAAGATAGACCGATCTCTTTGAAAAAGATAAGCCCCGACGATATAGGATGCTGAGCAATCGACCAAGTCCCAATTGTTGACCTGCTTGCGATGCGTCAAGTAGTAATCATAGACCTCCTCCTTAATTTGTTCATCGCCTTGTTGAAACTGTAATACTAAGATATAGAGGGCCAGCAGACGCTCTTCATGTATAGAGCTATATAATAGGGTATGTACCTCGTCGTGGGAAAGGGTTTGATATCTACGAGACACTCTTCGAAGGTCGGGCACAGATACGCCGATAAAAACGTCTCCTTCCCCATACTGACCTTCACCCGTTTTAAAGAAAGACTTAGAGCGCTCTGCCCGAGCAGGGGTGGAAAGGTCTTTTAAAGCTTCACGAATAGCTTCTATGCACGCCTTTTTATCACCATCGACCTGCTTTATAGACCCCTTAGCGTCAAAAGAACATCTTTTTGCTGTCATAAAAAACAATTTTTTTCTGTTATTTGCTGTGTACACCTCTATGCATTCCTACTTTCAGGCTTTTTTCTCATAACTATGATACGCAAGCCCACTCACTTACAAAGATGGCATTTGGTCGCCTCCCTCATTTTTATGATATGCCTAAAGGTATCAGTTATGGCTTCTATGCCGCCCAACCTGATCACTAAGATACGCAAAGAATTAGAAAAACCGATAAAATTAGTCAGGAAAATCACAGAATGAAAAATTCGAATATTCAAAAAATCCTTGCCAGAAGGAGATCGTCAGAAGGCTAACAAAATAGAAAGGAGCATAAGGTTCTACCTCACTGATCATTTTAAGCCTAAAAGACTCTTCTAATAAAATTCTAAAGGATATTTTTCCTGACCTTTCAGTGTCTTGGAAAAAAGGGGCTCTTTCTTATAGGAGGCTTCCCTGGATGTAGTTAAAAAATATATCCAAAACCTAATGCACTCCATTCTAAACTTTTGATGCCTTATATCCCTGCACTGAAGTACAGGGTTTTAGGGCAGGTGATAATATTTAAATATTTTTATTTAACTTTGTGCCTGAAGAAAATAATAAAAAATTTAAGATGCCCTCTTCCCCTATTAAGCGTTTTGGCTTATTTGGCATGCTTATTGCCTTTTTTCTTCCTCCCTGCTGTGCAGATCAACATGTACTAGAAGAAACGACGAGCCAACCAGTTCAATATCAAAAACGCAAAAGTAAATTAGTAAAGGCATTAATTGCTGGTAGTAGTATTGGTTTGGTTGCTGTAGTGTGGTATTTTAGAGAACTTAGTTCGAGAGAAAAAGCTAAGAAGCCAGAGGAAGCAGAAAAAGAGAGATTGAGAGAAGAGAAGGAAGAAGCTGAGAGGCTAGAGAAAGAGAAAGCAGAAAAAGAGAGATTGAGAAAAGAACTCGAAAGAAAGAAACTAACAGATAGTTTCCTTACTTTGAAAGAAATTGATAATTTTTTCGATCAAAACAAAGATCATTTTATCATAGAGAGAATCAAAAATA
>JBCCFU010000165.1:0-2327 GCA_039029575.1 Bacteroidota bacterium
CCAATCCCACTGGGGCCCATAGTTGGCAATAAGGAGCCAAAGGTAAGCCTGATCCTGTACCGTCACACACCTGAGAACGTCCCCAGAGTGCGGCCAATTGCTGCTCCAAATTTTTTAAGGATTCTGGAATGGAGGGGGTAGGCAAATTATTGCCTTTATAAATGGCTTCTTGTGTTTTTTGGCGACCATATACATCGTCCGATTTCACAGTAAACATTTCATGTAAGGTATAAGCCGCACCACTCGCTTCTAGCGCCCATCCTTCCATCTCTCCCAGCTTTTGTCCTCCTTTTCTAGAACGACCCCCTAAAGGCTGCTGGTTGATAAGGGCATAAGGCCCCGTAGATCTTGCGTGTATCTTATTTTGTACAAGGTGATTGAGTTTCAATACGTAAATGACCCCACAGGTAACTTTTTCATCAAAAGGCGCTCCTGTCAAACCATCGTAGAGGGTAGTACGTCCGTATAACGGGAGATTAGCTTTTTTCATTTCCTTATTGATCTCTTCCATATTGGGGCCTTCAAATATGGGGACAGCATATTTAAAGCCTAACTCTTTTCCAGCCCAGCCTAGGATGGTCTCCTTTAGCTGACCTATATTCATCCTAGAAGGTAGAGAAAGCGGGTTTAATACAATGTCAATAGGCGTACCATCTGGCAAATAGGGCATATCTTCTTCCCGCACGATCTTGGAAATCACACCTTTGTTCCCATGCCGTCCAGAGAGTTTATCCCCCTCTCTTATCTTTGCTTGCTTGGCAATATAAACTTTCGCTTGCTTGAGCACACCTGGCGGCAATTCATTACCTATCACTGTCTCCTTCTTTTCACGTTTATAGTGATTGATAATGTTCTTAAAGGTGGTTTTATAACTATCAAAGAGGAAAGCTATTTGTTTATTAAGGGATGAGTTGCTAGTCCAATTATAGTGCACAAAGAGTTGAATACTGGCATGTTCGATATCTTCTCCCATATGGACAGGAGGGATGATATTTTGCTCGATCATCTCTTCTGTAAGCGTAGTTTGAGGGCTAAGGATACTTTTTTCACTTAAATCAACGATTTCTTTATTGATCGTTTGCCCTTTTAGTAGTTCAGTAGCTTTTTCGAAGGCTCTCCTGCGCAAGTTTTTGATCTCAACTAATGTATGTTCTTTAAGTTGCTCTAGCTTTTTTTTGATCTCTTTTGCACCTTTAGTACTCTTTTGGAGTCCTTCTAATATCTCGGTGTGTACGACAGTACCTCTACAGGCAAAAGGTGCTTTAAAAGAGGTGTTTTTTACTTCACTCGCTTTTTGCCCAAAGATAGCTAACATGATATCACTTTCAAAAGAGGAGTTCTCACTACTTTGCGGCGTGATCTTGCCCACTAAAATATCTCCTTCTTTGATCTTTTTACCTACACGCACAATACCATTTGCGTCTAAGTGCTCTATAGCTTCTTCGCTTACATCAGGGATATCAGCCGTAAATTCTTCTGGACGGCCTAGCTTAGTATTGTGTAGGTCTACTACAAACTCTTCGATATGGAGAGAGGTTAAGACATCTTCTTTCACGAGCCGCTCAGAGATCACTATACTATCTTCAAAACTATAACCACGCCAGGGCAAGAAGGCAACGCGTAGGTTTTTCCCTAGGGCCAGCTCGCCATTGCTAATGGCATAGCCATCACAAAGGAATTGTCCTTTTTTGATATTGTCTCCTACTTTGACAATAGGTCTTTGGTGCAAACAGCTACCTTGGTTGGTAGCACTTAGTTTGGTCAGCTTATAGGTAATGTTTTCTGGGACGAGAGAGAGGCCTTCAAAGAGCTTAGGGACTGTTCTTTTGACGACGATTTTCTTGGCATCGACATAGGAGACAACACCATCTTCCTTGGCAGTGATCATGACCCTAGAGTCTCTGGCCACACGTTCCTCTTTTCCTGTACCTACAATAGGCTCTTCTGGGGAGAGAAGCGGGAGCGCTTGTCGTTGCATATTGGAGCTCATCGTAGCCCGGCTGGCATCGGTGTTTTCTATAAAAGGAATCAACGAAGAGGAAATAGAATAGGCTTGGTCTTTCCCAATATCCATATAATGAGCCTTTTCGGGGGAACTCATCGAGAAGTTCCCCTTATTATCACGTACATGAATTTTATCTTGCTGAATATTGCCTTCTGGACTAATCTCTTTTGTGTATTGGGCTAGTAGTTTTTTATCCTCATCTTCAGCAGTTAAATAGTGAAGTTTTTCTAAGTCAAGGACACCTTTTTCTATCTTCCGATAGGGGGTTTGTATAAACCCAAGGGCATTGACAGAGGAGTAAACCGAAAAGTGGCTGATAAGC
>JBCCFU010000166.1:0-2314 GCA_039029575.1 Bacteroidota bacterium
CGAACGGGAGCGATACTCATATACAAATTGTTAAAACTCACTCACAACCACCGGATCTGGCGTTAAATTAATTTTTTGAAAATAGAAATATATATATACCAAATTCAAAAAGTCAAACTTTTGCCTATTTTCCCCACTAATGCCTTTTGTCGACTATATGTTATATAACGGGCGGGTATCTACTGCTATGCGGTATCTATGCATAGCAGTGATAACATAGGAAATGGAAAGCTAAAGGTAGGAGCAGGGTAAAAGTATAAAATAAGCTAAAAGAGTACATACTTCCGCCGAGCGAAGCGAGGCGAGAAGCTAACGCCTTTTGAACTTTTTTAACTTTTGTGATATAGGCAAAGATGCATGTTTTGATTGGTAGAAAGGATGGAAAAAGTTAGCCTTCGTAGTTTCGTACATTTTTTTTCTAAAAATAAACTTTAACTATATTACTACTACTATATTATACATCATTTTTGAAAAAATAGTTTCTTTCTATCAATGTTTTTTACACTGTGAAAGAACTTCTTTGCTTCTTCATATTTTGGGACTTCGAATTTGTCAGTCCCATGGTTAACAGCCATCGTCATGGGCCCATAGATAATGTCCCATGGGTCAAACATGTCTTGGTCAGGTGGCAAGTGTTTTGCTGTGTCCTGCTCTAAAAGTGTTTCCAAGCCAACCTTAGATTTCAAACAGGTCATTAAAAGCTTGTCTATGCTTCCATTCTCATCTTCTAAGAATCTTCGATTTGCTTTAGCGATGTAAAGTGTTTTTGTCCTCTTCCCATTGTAGATTACAGCAAACCACCTTCCCACAATTTCATCTTCTTCAACAGGCCAATTGATTGATGACCAGACTCTGTTTAAGGTATCCACTTCACTCTCAACTTCATTGGCCTCATCTTCTGTAGCAAAATCATCATCTTCACTTTCTTCCTCTGTATAGTCACTCTCACTACTTTCCAAATTGTCGTTATCATCATGAAGGAGCTTTCTTTTAACGCTTTTTTTAGCTGAATGATTTGCTGGAATGATCATCTGGGGACACTTCCCATCAACTTTGCAGGCAGCTTTGCTGCACACAGAGCGAAGTATATCGTGGCATATTGGGCATTCTTTCAAGCCGGCAGCTTCACATTTGGATTTTCTACAGACACATTTCTCCTTGCATCTATAAAAGAGCTCTTTTTGCTCCCTCTTTCTTTCATTCTTTGCTTCTTTTGCTTGAGCTTTTTCCTCCTTTTTCTTCTTTAAATCCTCCACAACCTGCAAGACGTCTAGTTCCCCTCCATTGAACCGCAGATTTGTGTCACTCTCGTGTTCATTCTTTTTTGGCTTCACCTTTGCAATCGGTAAAAAACCAGGAATTTCCTCAAGCTTCAAAGACTTCTCACTGGCTTCTACTAGAATGATTGCTTGTGTCATTTCATATTTTCTTTGCCAATATTGTGCAGATCCCTTTCTGATATCTTTCGGCGAAGCAACAACATCACATCTGCTGCTTGATTGTGGTTCTTCATCTACTTCCATGATAGTTTTGGCTTGCTCAAACTTTTCCTTTTGCATGTAATGGATGCTTAAACCCTCAGCTGATATACCCACACGCTTAGCAGCACCTCTAAGGGATTCCTTTGAAACCCAGTTGTCCCAAAGGTGGCCCAGTATTATCATAAATCCACCCCTGTTAATTGTTCTTAAGACCTATGTTTAAGAAAGACATAACTATACCTTTACTAAGATCAACAAGAACACGTCAGGACTCTATTTTCATAGACAAACTAAAAAATTCAATAAAAAATAAGATTTCCGGTTGTACATGCCTGCGTTGGCAAAGAAGTCAAAACTGATGATTTTAGCAAGTTAAAAATAAATACACCATTTCACTTTTAATTTTATTAAAAAGTTTCATTTTACTTTTGATTTCATTAAAAAGTTATGAGCACAACAACAAAACTACTACTATTCAGAAGTGCTGTTGGGTGTTGGAAAAGCCCCCAAGAAAGATGAACACCTGTAAAGCTCTGCACAAAAAGTATTTTTCAGTTTTCAGACCTGTATTTTGAGGTACCAGGCACATGTACTTTGTAGTACATGAAGGGGTTAGCAATGCACTAAGTTTGCAATAATTATGGGATATCTGCAATATTTAGTAGAAACACTGCATGCAAAATTTTAGGTCAATAGCTTTTTCCGTTCAAAAGTTATTAACAATTTTACTCACATGTATTTTGCGGTACACAAATATTATTAATGAAAACATCACACTCTGCTTAAAAAAAAACAAACAAGATAAAAAACAAAAAAAAAAGAAGGAAGAAAAA
>JBCCFU010000167.1:0-2311 GCA_039029575.1 Bacteroidota bacterium
ATTATAACTTTTAATGAAAAAAAATATATCAAAAAGTAAATACAAAAAGAGGTACCCTCTGTTTTGCGTATGCGCCTTCTTTGTGTACGTCTTTCCCTTATATCCCTCCTTTGATTCCCAGGTTATCCAAACCAACGACAATTCTATGTATTTGATCTCTACTGATAGAGGTACCGTTACGCCCCTAAAATCTATATTAGTGCCCGTGCCCGTTGCTGTACCCGTAGTGACGTATCCGACTCATCCACCTTTGGTAACCCACAGTGGCCATGGTACCCATGTCTCCATGGCAAATTTCAATGTGCTTCCGCCATCCAATAGCACTGTCTCCCTTTGGGACTGGAATACGCCATCGCAACCGCAATACACACAGATTCCCCAGTTCAACATACCAAAACCCTCAGCCTCTACTACCCCGATTATATCACCTTCAACCAGTGTAACACTTCGTAGCGTGACACCAACAACCAATCTAAGCCATGGAAATTTTTCTTTTTTCCCAACGACCTCACCATCAAATAACACATTATCATCCACGGTAAACACAGGTATTTCAAACGCTCCCCTCCTTTCACCTTCTTTTCAAAGAGAGCCTCCTCCTCGAATACAGGAGCAAACTACGACAACCGCTGTTTCCTCTCTCCCTATGATGATCTTTTCAAAACCTTCCCAGAAGAAAAAGAAAAGAAAAGAAAAGAAACTCAACAGTTTCAATGCAAGGATTGTGATAAAATATTTTTTAGAAAAGCCAATTTAAAACAGCATTCATACATACATGAAAAAGACATTAAAAAGAGAAAACGTTTCGAATGCAAAATATGTTACAAGCGTTTCTCACAAAAGCATACCTTAACCGATCATATCAATATACACACAGGAGAAAAACCTTATGCGTGCGACATTTGCGGACAGAGATTTAGGGTAAAACATTTTATAGTCCCTCACAGACGACTGCATACAGGAGAAAGGCCATATCAGTGTGGTGTATGTCTCAAACGCTTTGTAAGCAAGAGCGCATTAAATAATCATACAAATAAGCATCATACCAACATGTAACCGTGACCTGTAACAAGGAGGATACCTTTGAGTTCTAAAGCGAGTGTGATGGCCGTGATCTCTTTGGTAGGTATGTTGAGGTGTCTTTGTAACGCATCCATCGTCACCGCTTGCTTCGGGGAGTTAGCGAGTAGCGTGACCGTCTTTTTTTCAAGAGGTGTAAGGTCCATAGAGAGCATGGTATAGTGCTTAGCAGTAGATCTATCTTCTTCTTTTGACCAGTTCATCACATAAGCGAGATCGTTGACATGCGTGAGCAGATGTGCTAGATGCTTTTTGATCAATTGATGGCAGCCTTCATTACTTTGGCTATTGATAGGGCCAGGGACAGCAAAGACATCACGATTAAATTCGTTGGCATAGTAGGCAGTGATCAGAGCACCACTTCTTTTGGGTGCTTCAACCACAATCGTTGCATCTGCTATCCCTGCGATGACTTTGTTGCGTGCAGGAAAGTAGTGTTGCATGGGTCGGGTGCCGAGGCCATACTCGCTGATGACTGCGCCTTCTGCTTTGGTAATTGCTTCTACCGTATGGATATGGTCAGGTGGGTAGATCATGTCGAGCCCTCCTGGCATCACTGCGATGGTGCGCATCCCTTGAGCCAGGGCTTCTTGATGTGCTGTGATATCTATGCCATAGGCCAAGCCACTAACAATCAAAGTATCATATGCTTTGAGCTGACCTACCAAGGCTTTAGTGACCTCTTTGCCATAGTGTGTTGGATAGCGTGTGCCTACGATGCTGACCACATGCCGGGCTGTAAGTTTAGCGTTACCCTTATAATAGAGTAGGGGAGGCGGTGCATGCAGCTGCGCTAGACGTTGTGGATATCCCTGCTCTCCATAGGTAGTGGTCTTGATACTTTTACGCTTTTGAGCTTGACTCAAGTGTGCTGCCTTGCTAAGCAGCACTTCTTTCTCCTGAAGGAGAGAACTTATGTCAAAGCCCCCTTTTTTCACCTTACCAATGTGTTTCATTTCTGTACAAAAGATGTTTTTAGCACTTCCAAATTCATCTATCAAGCTTTTATACAAAACAGGTCCAATACCTTTTCCAAGTTTTAAAGCAAGGGGATACAAATAATTATTTTCAAGCTTCATGGGATATTTTTTGGTAGTATGGTCGGGGAAGGCATTATACAAAAACGTTCCCGTTTTAGCAAAAAACCCACAGTATAATATGGATATACATATGGGTTATATATTTAATTCGATTTTTTTTGCAAAGAATCTAAAAATTTCGCAATATTGCC
>JBCCFU010000168.1:0-2272 GCA_039029575.1 Bacteroidota bacterium
AAGGGCTTCGTCCTCTGTGACGTCGTCACAGCGGACGAGCCGCAACCGGAAAGCCCGTACATAGGCGCGCACATCACCGGTCATCCTGCAACGAGACAATGCAAGACGACTTTGATATGCGTAGTCGACAGGATGGAAATGGGCCAGCAGGTCCGACTTTAGGGTCGGCCAGCTGAGCCCAGTTGGTGCACCGAGTGAATATGCTTGGTCACTTCCAGACACACAAAATTTGACAGTACCATTAATTTTCATGGTAAATGGTTTAAAAGTGGATTATGTTTGAGTTTCCTGTTTTTTTACTAAAAAGAGCAAATTAGTGGGATTTCATTGCAATAAAGCGATCATCTCTTGATGCCCTTTTTCTTTGGCTATATCTAGGGGGGGTTGTTGTTATTGTTTTTTATACGCTTATAGGAGTGATTTTGGTGAGCAGCTTCCTTTAAAAGACTCTCACGACCTATCTTACGTTTACTAATCTTATCTGATCGGCAACTGAAAAAACGCAATAATCTCCTTTTCTCCACGTTTTCTGGCTATGCCTCCGGGGGTTTGCCCTTCACTGTCTTTAATATACTTCTCAGCCCCTGCCTCAAGAAGTAGTGCTACTAGCTCTTTGCTGCCCCATCCTACAGCCTTGTGTAAAGGGGTACTTCCGTATTTGTCTGGAGCGTTGACATCGACAAAGTATTCTTGTAAAATCTTTTTCACCTCTTTTGTATCGCTTTTTTCTATGGCATGCCACCATATTCTTTTGCTTTGTTCGTCTAAAGATTTCTTTTTTTCTAACAAATCGATCATCTCTTGCCTCGTATCACAACCAGACTTCCAATCCCAATTTATATATCTTTTGGCTATATCTAGTGGGATTTGTCCCTCGTTGTCCTTAATATCCTTCTTGGCCCCTGCCTCAAGAAGTATACGAGCTCCTCTTACTTTACCATGTAATATATACCAGTGCAACGCTGTTTTTCCGTCTTTGTCTTTGGCATTGATATCGGCATCGACACAGTGTCGAATAAGCAACTTGGTTACAGCATATCCTCCTCGTTCTATAACATAGAACCAAAGCCTTTTTCCATCACAGTCAATACTATTAAGATCTACAAAGTATGCCCGTAAAATATCTTTTACCAATGGAATACTTCTACTGTTTATGGCATACAAAAATCTTTTTTTTGTGATTTCATCTAAGGCCTTGTTTTTAATTCTTCTTGGTCGATAGACGTTATTTAGGTAATTAATAACGTTTCTCTTCTTATAGAAACGTGCATACTCAAGGGCTGTTTTGCCATTACCATCTTTTAGAGATACATCGATTTTTCGATAGTTTTTGTAAATTTCTTTAAGGACATCAATGTGTCCACGTTTTGAGGCAGTAAACCAATCCTCTTTTGTCTGATTATCGAGCATATAAAAGAAAACTTTATGCATTTTTTTGGACAGTGGACCATCAATACAAGGTGTTGAACGCTTTAACGTTGTTTGTTCTTTAATTTTTTTTTGATTTTCTATAAGTAATTCTTTTAGATTGAAGTTTGCCCTTTGTATCAGTGATTCACTTGCCTTTTCCCTAAAAGCCTTGATAATCTTCCTCGAGTTTCTGGCACTAACTGTTTCATTGGGTAATGTGGGGAAAAAAGTAAAAATATTTTTCTGAGAATATATGATCTTTTTTTCCATTTTGCAATCTTGATGGGCATCTTCATTGAAAGAAGAAGCAGTCTTTCGGCAAGCAAAACTAAAAAATAGTTTGGGTATGTTTGCGAGTGTATCGGGGTAGCAGAAATCGTTTTGAATATCCAAAATATATCTGTAACCAAAGAAGTGCTCTTTTTCACAATGTGCACACTGCTTGATTCTAGCATCACTTGTACAAATAAAGTCTCTATCCTTTACGCTTCCTCCATGCCCCAAAAAGAAAAATAGTAACCCATCATGCAGTTCCAAATGATCGAGTAAATAATCGCGTCGCGACTCAAGAAAGAGATCTAAATTTTCCAGCGTGAGATAGACGCTTGTTTCTTTGTTGTTTGCCAGATTGGTAGGCATCTTCACTGTGTACTTACATGTAGAAGAAAACAGCTCATCAAGCTCATCCATTCTTTTTTTTAGACTATCTAAATTTTTGAAGGAGTCATACTGGGTCGCTCCTACAAAAATTTAGATAGTCTAAAAAAAAGAATGGATGAGCTTGATGAGCTGTTTTCTTCTACGTGTAAGTACACAGTGAAGATGCCTACCAATCTGGCAAACAACAAAGAAACAAGCGTCT
>JBCCFU010000169.1:0-2266 GCA_039029575.1 Bacteroidota bacterium
AACACGTCGGGATGTGCTTTTTCTATTTCATCCAAAAGCACTACGCTATAAGGCTTTCTTCTAACTTTTTCTGTAAGTTGACCGCCTTCTTCATAGCCAACATATCCTGGAGGTGCTCCGACTAACCGAGAAACGGAGAATTTCTCCATGTACTCGCTCATATCTATTCTTACGAGGGCATCATCCTTGTCAAACAAGTAACTGGACAGCACTTTAGCAAGTTCAGTTTTGCCTACACCCGTAGGTCCAAGAAATACGAAACTTCCAATTGGTTTTTTCGGGTCTTTAAGACCAACACGCGTTCGTTGTATTGCCTTTGCTAATTTTTCAATTACCTGATCTTGACCGATAACCTTCTTTTTAAGGTCATCCTTCATACCTAATAGTTTGCTGCCTTCGTTTTGAGCAACGCGCTTAGTAGGCACACCCGTCATCATAGCGATAACTTCAGCTACATTTTCTTCGTTGACGGTATACCGTTGAGATTTTGTTTCTTCTTCCCATTTAGCCTTGGCCAGTTCAAGTTGTTCGATGAGTTTTTTCTCCTTATCTCTCAACTGTGCAGCTTCTTCATATTTCTGGCTTTTAACTACTTGATTTTTTTCAACCTTGATTTGCTCTATAGACTCTTCAAGACTGACAATTTCATCAGGGACATAGATGTTATTGATATGTACCCGAGAGCCGGCCTCATCCATTACATCAATTGCCTTGTCCGGGAGATAACGATCGCTAATATATCTATCCGATAGGTTCACACAGGCGTTAATCGCCTCTTCAGTGTAGTTTACATTATGATGATCTTCGTACTTTTCCTTTATATTATTTAGAATTTGGATAGTCTCGTCAGGAGACGTGGCGTCGACCATTACTACCTGAAACCTGCGGGCTAGCGCACCATCTTTCTCGATATACTGGCGATATTCATCAAGGGTCGTAGCGCCAATGCATTGAATCTCACCTCTGGCCAAAGCAGGCTTGAACATGTTCGAAGCATCTAGTGAGCCAGACGCACCACCAGCACCAACTATTGTATGAAGTTCATCAATGAACAAGATCACCTCAGGCGATTTTTCGATTTCGTTCATCACTGCCTTCATGCGTTCCTCGAACTGGCCACGATATTTGGTACCTGCGACAAGAGATGCCAAATCTAGGGTCACAACGCGCTTGCCGAATAAGACTCTTGACACCTTTTTTTGGATAATGCGAAGCGCCAAACCTTCAGCGATAGCGGTTTTACCCACACCAGGTTCACCGATTAAAATTGGGTTGTTTTTCTTTCTTCGACTTAGAATCTGAGCAACGCGCTCAATTTCTTTATCACGACCAACAATAGGATCTAGTTTGTCGTTCTCTGCTAATTTGGTCAAATCGCGGCCAAAGTTGTCTAAAACTGGTGTTCGAGACTTTTCACCGCTTTTAGATCCTTCTTTTCCTGAAGACTGACTACCACTGCCACCACTACCGAATAATCTTGACGAATCTTCATCAGGCTCGTCCGTATCTGAAGAGGATCCTATAGGGTGCTCAGTTTGATATTCTAAAAGTTCTTTTACCACATCATACGCCACATCGAATTTATCCAGAATTTGGGTTCCAATGTTATCTTCATCCCTTAATATAGACAGCAAAAGATGCTCAGTGCCAATCAGCTGACTTTTGAATATTTTAGCCTCCAGGTAGGTGATTTTCAAAACTTTTTCAGATTGTCTTGTCAACGGAATGTTAGCAAGGTTTTTGACGTTATGGGTCGCAGAACCTTTGGTGGCTTTTTCAATGGATGCACGAAGCTCGTCCAGCGAAACACCCAACTTTTTGAGCAGACTTACAGCGACGCCTTCTCCTTCCCTGATCATGCCCAATATAAGGTGCTCTGTGCCGATATAGTCATGTCCTAATCTAAGCGCTTCTTCTCGACTTAGCGAAATGACCTCTTTTACTCTATTTGAAAACTTCGCTTCCATGTATTAATTACTTCCTGTATAAAAATAATTTTTTAAATCATAAAAACTAAACAATACAGCAAAAACGAGACGCTACCTGAGTCCGTTTTCGATGGACGACTAGTTTTTATAGATATGTGCCACAATCAGGCCCAACACAACTTAGTAAATCAAGAATACTTAGATTCGGTACAAATATGTTTCCAAAAACTTGTCGGTAAGGGGTAGGAGAGTACACCTTACTACAAATATAGTCCTTTTTGGGGTCTATAAAGGACCTCTTGTCGTAAAACGACGAATCTGGTTTTTGTAAAAAAAAA
>JBCCFU010000170.1:0-2249 GCA_039029575.1 Bacteroidota bacterium
AGTGGGGAAACAGATTGCAGCAATTTGTATTACCTGTTCCTTCGTCATCTTGCTTTCTGGCTTTTTAGAAGCTTGAATACCTTGCCCAGTGGTGAGGAAGAGGATGTATAAGGCGGCTATTTTTTTCATTTTTGGGACTTTTCTCAGGCAAAGATAACAAAAAACCCCCTAAAATCTTTACATCTTTCCCTAGAGACTTTGTTTCCTACAAGAGAGGTTGAGGCGCTGGCTTACAGGTAGAATGGAAGGTGTCCGCTATTTTAGAATCTTTACTTCCTTCTTTTTGTTAATTTTCCCCTTGGTCAGCGATTTTCCTTTTTTTTCCTTTTTTTTGCTCATGTATAGGTAGATCTTCCACGTAGCCAAGGCGGCGGTGATGATGGAAGCACTACTGATGATCCATGGGGTGTAAGAAAATTTCTTTTTGTCTTCTTCGGGTTTTTTTTGAAGAGGATCTTCTTGGGTTTCAGTTGGTTTTTCTACTTTAAGGAGGCCTTCTATGGTGAGGCCATCATCGTTTCCTTTGTAAGCGAATATTTTGTTAGCCTCCTCTAAACTTTTGATATATGTTGAAACCTCTTCTTTTTCCTGATTTTCAAAATCAGCCTTTTGGATGGTATTGAAAGTATGCTTTAGCTGGCCAGCATCGTTGCCCCCATGAAAGATGAGTGGTAGGGCATTCTTCTTATCTCTTTTGAAAAGTAGGTTTATGATGGTCGGGCTGTTGAATTGATTTCCGACCCTGATATTGAGAATTTTGTGCGTAAGCATTTTTCCTAATGCGTTTTTCTTACTTTTCAAAAAGTTGATTAACGCTGTTTGTTGACTACTTGTGAAGCTTTTTTTAGAGATATGACTGGGTAGTTGGTTCAGGAATTCACTTTTTTTTGACTTATCCGAGGAGGTAAAGATGTAGTTAAGGATTTTGGGAAGACCGTGTTGAAACAGATTTTTTACGATCATCGGACTATTCGCTTGGTCTCCGACTTTGATGTGGAGAATTTTGTCTATCAGTACCTTTCCTAATACTTTTTCTTTACTTGTCAAGAAGGTGACCAGCGCTGCTTGTTCGCTATCTGTGAAGCTTTTTTTAGCGATATGATCGGGTAGTTGAGTGAGGAGCTCACTTCTTTTTTTCTTGTTAAAGGAGGTAAAGATATAGCGAAGGGTTCGCGGAAGGCCGTGTTGAAAAAGATCTTTTACGATGGTTGGACTATCTTCTTGCTCTCCAACTTTGATGTGGAGGATTTTGTCTATGCGACCGTGTCCTAATTTTTCTTTGTGACTTTGTAGTAAGTCGATGAATTCTTTTTGTCGTGTACCTGAAAAGTTGATAGAAGGGATGTGAGAGGAAAGTTGGTCAAGGTACTGAGAGGTCTCTGCTGCTTCCAGTGTCAGTAGCAGCTGTAGGGTACCGCCTAGGTTGGCATGGAAGAATATTTGAAGTACTGATAATAGTTTTGGGGTATCTTCCAATTCTACTTCTACTAAGGTCCCCAGGATATCGTATAGCTTTACAGGCGAAACTTTTTTCTCTTTGCTTTGATCATTGATGAGATTAGACAAAATAATTTCTGCAATGGATTTTTCATCTTCTTTATAGCTTAAAAGTGCGCTAGCACTGGTAGATCTCAAAAAACGGATCAGTCCCTCTCTTTTTATAATAGACTCTTCCCAATGATGAAAGAAATTGCTTGAATGCCCTGTCAGTAGTTTTTTAGTAGCTCCAGGATCGATCTTAAAAAATAAAGAGAGAAGGCTTTTTGCTTCATTAGTATCTGTTTGATGTATCAGCTTTAGGATGACATCACCTATTATGGGATCTTGTTTTAATCTTTTATTTTTGAGAAGTCCTTTTAAAATGGTTGATACTAGCGACTCTCCGTTCTTTTTAACTGCTAAAACTTCTTGTTCATCGAAAATCTCTAAAAGAGTGAGAATAGAAAAGAGTGAGTAAGTATCCGCATTTTTAATAAAATTTAGCAATTGGTTATTCGTTTTTGCGAGTAGCTTTTTAGTATCTACGAGCTTTTGGGTACGAACTTTATCTATTTCAAAAAGTATGGAACCTACACTTCTTTGTGATGTATAATCATATACGAGCATTATATTTTCTAGTGAATATGCGTCTATTTTTTCGCTTTCTTTTTTGGACTGATTTTCGGTGAGTATGTCTAGGATAAATTCCCCGAAAGCCTTTTGATTCTGTTTTTTTGTAAGAGTTGAGACTTCTGTAAGCTCTTGGAAAC
>JBCCFU010000171.1:0-2199 GCA_039029575.1 Bacteroidota bacterium
AAGTATTCGAAGACGACTCTAACTCTATAAGAAGACAGTTCTTCAAAAATGTATTTGGAGCTGAAAAATTACTCAACAGGAACATAAATTTACCCGAAATTGACGAAGAAGACCTAAAGGATATTATTTTACTTAAAGAAAATGGAATCCTCAAAGATGAGCATACTGTAAAATCTTGGAAAAAGACAAAAAAAATTAAAAAAGGAATGCGAGACCTACTCCTAAGCAAAGACAAAGAAGATGTAGAAGTATTCTGTGGTATATTAAAAACCTTTAACCTAAAAGAATGGTGCTTAAAACAAGAATTTGGGGAAAAAAATGTAAAAAGAGGTAAAATACTCTCAAATTCAGTTTCCTGGGAAGCTGCAAACACGAAGTGCGCAAACTTACTCGTAAAAAAAAATATCATACAAGCTAAAAGTTTATCCCTGCCTGTAAAAAAAGTGTTCGAGTTACTTGAAAGAGTACGTAATCGGGCTAAAGCTGAAACCCCTATCCCCTTGATGTTGTCCCCTGGAGATCTTAGTCAACCCAGTGCTACCAATAGGCGTAGAGTTCTCAATACTGTATTTGGACAAAAAAACGTAAAAAATGATGGAAAAATAACAGGAGAAGATGTCGATTGGGTAAAACTACTAGAAGAAAAAAAGGTAGGAAAGCGGGTTCTCCCGCTAATTTGGAAAAATGTCATCAAAATAGAAGATATTGAGTTTACCGAAGATAGAATGCTTGCTCTACTCAACAACAATGAGGAGAAATTTGTGCATAGATTCGTCAGGATGTCCAACATCTTCTTCATATACTCAAAATTGAAGCTTCTCAAAGCTGTCTTTGGAGAAGAAAAAGTAGGGCTAAAGAAAAAGAAAGTTAATGGTAAATTGAGAAAAATACCTGACATAAAATCAGACGACATTGACTGGAATAATATAGATAAAAAAGAATTAGCAGAAAAACTTGTAGATATAGCAACTAAATATGAAGATAACTATCCCGTCGAGGAAAAGGATTTTGAACTGGAAATAACAACAATCTCGGAACTACTCGAACAAGACAAAGCTCTTTTCATCCCTTTCATACAAAAGAAAGGCTCAATGAACAGAAATAAGCTACTAAGACATGCCTATGGAAGTAGTAACGTAAAAAATGATGGAACAATAGAAAAAGACAAAATTAAATGGGGAGACATACGGGTTCACACACTGCATTTATTACTTAAAAGAAATGACATCATCACTGACGAGGAAGTCAAACCAAGCATAGGTAACCTTGTTAATGAAAGACCAAAAGACAAAAGAATACTAAAAAGAATATTTGATTACTTCCCTGGTACAGAAACCGAGTACCTAAAACAAGTCTATGGAGAAGCTGTAGAAGATGATGGAACAATAAGAAAAGAAGACATTGTATGGAATGAAGCAATGGTAACAGCAAGCAAATACCTTATAGACAAGACCGTCATCAAAGTAGATCACATCGCACCAAGCACAAACAAAATCCTCGAAATCCTTAAGACAGATGAAGGTCCAAAAATCGTCAAAAAGATGTTCAAACAATTCAAAGGTCTAGAAAACCGCTTCCTTCAAGACATCTTTGAAGGAAGCGTAGCAAAAAATGGAAAAATAGTAAACAAAGACAAAATTGCATGGGGAGAAAAAGCCCTAAACAACACTTCAGCACTTGTAGAAAAGAACATCATCACTCTTGCAGAAGTCAAACCAAGTCCAAAAAGAATCCTTGAACTCCTTGAAAACAACAAAAAAGGAAAAGTCGACAAAATACTCAGAATCTTCGGTGATATAGAGATGTCGCTCTTCGAACATATCTTTGGAAGTACCAACATATTAGAAGATGGAGGGATAAGAGGAGACAAAGTCAAATGGAAACCAAAAACCCTAAAAAAAACTGAATTACTTGTAGGAAACAACTACATCACTGCCAAAGACATTGACTTCACTAAAGCAGGAATGCTTGACCTACTCATCAATGATAGCAAGAACAAAAAACTCAAAAAGAAAGATAAAGGAAAGATACTCAAGAAGATATTCCAACTCTTCCCCACTAAAAAAACCCAACTCCTCAAAGAAACCTTTGGAAAAGAAAACGTAACACCTGGCAACCAAATAATCAACCTAGACAAAATTCCCTGGGACACTATAGACCCTAAAGAAGTAAAACTACTCTTAAAAACAGGCATCATCC
>JBCCFU010000172.1:0-2194 GCA_039029575.1 Bacteroidota bacterium
GGGGCTTTGATTTACTTTGTTAATCCATTTGATGCTGTGCCCGATTTAATCCCTGCAGCAGGCCTTTTAGATGACGCAACCGTAATTGGTTTTGTAATTGCGTCTGTTAAGCAGGACATAGATAATTACAAAAAACTTAAATGCAAAGATTTTAGTGAAGATTCACCTTTTGTTGCGTTTAGCTAATCTTCCTTATCCTCATATTGTTCTTTTAATTGATTAACCACTGTTGGGTCTGCCAATGTTGTGGTATCACCTAAAACAGATCCCTCAGATATATTTCTTAAAAGTCTCCGCATAATCTTCCCGCTTCTGGTTTTAGGAAGCTCAGCTGTAAAAATAATATCGTCTGGCCTTGCAATGGCTCCTATTTTTTTGGCAACATGCTTTATTAACTCACCAACAAGTTTTGGAGTAGATTTAATATTTGTTTTTAGAGTTACAAATGCAACAATAGCCTGGCCCTTTAGATCATCACTCTTGCCCACAACCGCAGCCTCAGCGACTGAAGCATGATCTACAAGCGCGCTTTCAACCTCCATAGTACTAATTCTATGGCCTGCTACGTTCATAACGTCATCCACTCTGCCTAAAACCCAGATATAACCGTCTTTATCCCTCTTTGCACCGTCACCTGTGAAATAGATGCCCGGATACTTGCTCCAGTATGTATCTATAAATCTCTTGGTGTCACCATAAATACCTCTTAACATCGACGGCCATGGACTTGTAAGAACAAGATACCCTGCTCCTTCTTTAACAGTCTTGCCATTTTCATCTAAAACATCCGCCTCTATTCCAGGGAAAGGTATTGTGGCTGAGCCAGGTTTAAGCTTGGTATGTCCCGGAAGAGCGGTGATTAATATTGAACCTGTTTCAGTCTGCCACCATGTGTCTACAATCGGGCAGTTCTTACATCCTATATGTTCGTGATACCACATCCAGGCCTCTGGGTTTATTGGTTCACCAACTGACCCCAAGAGCCTAAGTGAGCTTAGGTCATATTTCCTTGGATGTTACTCACCCCATTTCATAAATGCCCTAATCGCAGTTGGGGCAGTGTAAAAAATCGTTACAGCATATTTTTCAACTATTGCCCAGAAACGCCCTATATCCGGATAATCAGGCGCACCCTCATACATAATTGATGTTGCACCATTAGCCAAAGGGCCGTAGATGATATAGCTGTGTCCAGTGACCCATCCTATATCCGCTGTGCACCAATATGTATCCTCCTCTTTCATGTCAAACACAAGCTTAGTGGTAGCGTATGCTCCGACCATATAGCCCCCGGTCGTATGAACAATACCTTTAGGCTTGCCTGTTGTGCCGCTTGTATAGAGAAGAAAAAGCATATCTTCTGAGTCCATTTTCTCAGGCTCACAAAATGTATTTGCTTCTTCCATTAATTTATGCCACCACAGATCTCTGCCTTTCTTCATCCTCACTTTCTCTTTATCCCCGACTCTATTTACAACAACAACTTTTTTGATGCTTGGCGTTTTTTTAATAGCTTGATCGGCATTTTTCTTAAGAGGGATAACCTTACCTCTTCTGTACCCTCCGTCTGAAGTGATAAGCAGATTGGACTTGCAATCATTTATTCTGTCCTGGAGGCTCTCTGCGCTGAAGCCGCCGAAAACGATGCTATGAGGGGCGCCAATTCTGGCGCATGCTAGCATTGCTATTGCAAGCTCTGGGATCATTGGGAGATAGATTGTTACCCTATCACCTTTTTTTACTCCCAGACTTTTTAGGACATTTGCAAATTTGTTAACCTCCCGATATAGCTCCCAGTATGTAAGCGTTATACTTTCCCCAAATTCTCCTTCCCAAATTATTGCGGCCTTGTTTTTTCTGGGCCCGTCAATATGTCGATCAAGACAGTTATATGAGGCGTTTAATTTCCCTCCGACAAACCACTTTGTGTCGGGTGCTTTCCAGGTATGTATCTTTCTCCACTTCTTAAACCATACAAGCTCCTTTGCAAAATCTTCCCAGTGCTTCTCTCTATTGCGTTTGGCTTTACGATAAATTTTATCGTCATTTATATGAGCCTGTTCTCTGAATTTTCTGCTTGGAGAAAATGTACGCGCTTCTTTTAGTAACGCCTCTATAGTTTTTTCCTTTTTTGCCATTTGAGAGCCCCCTTGAGCTTGAGTGGAAGTAATACTTCAATAGTAACAAATAATTA
>JBCCFU010000173.1:0-2170 GCA_039029575.1 Bacteroidota bacterium
CATGGGATATATACCTTACGGTAGACCAAGACATAGCAAGATTCTTGGGCCTTTGCCATGTACCAGACGAACTCAATGAAGGTACAGCCTTACTCTTCTACCACTTACGTTTAGTTGCCTATGGCTTTTGGCTGCTTTTTTCACCTTTGATAATGCATAGGATACTTCGTATTGATTGGTATGATTAAATATAAGGGAAGAAACTCTCTTACTTTATCTTCCAAAAACGCACAGTACTATCGTTGTTTGCAGAGGCAATCTCTATTTCATTAAAACTTTCATAACTAGCTTCTGAGGAGGTCGTCAGATCCACTATAGTATTTGTGTGTCCTGAGAATATGATAGGAGTAGCGGTTTCGTCTAACTCGAAAATATGTATGTCTTTGTCTTCTCCTGCAGATGCAATAAGCGAATTAGGTAGAAATGCGACGCAATGCACTTTAGCTTGGTGACCTCTGTATATCCTATTACAACTCCATGCGAATGTATTACTTTGATCTTTAGACCATAATATTACTTTTTTTCCAGAAGCCACCGCCATATGTTCTTCGTCCGGTGATATTGCTAAACTTTCTATAGCCCCTAGTTTTTCATCGCTGAAATAGCCCACTTGCTGAGCTTTTGCAAAGCTCCAAGTTCGTATAGTACCATCATCGCCACCTGAGATGACCTGCATGTCTTTTGTGAATTTTAGCGTAGAAACGGCACCTTCATGTCCTTTGAGACAAACTACTTTACTTTTTGAATGCATCCGAGGATCCCATATGTATATCACACCATTATCACCCGAAGCGGCGATCAGGTGACTTGTAGAGCAATCTGCCACATAGTTAACCGATTCCTTAGGTATAAGAATTTTCAAAGGCTTATTTTTTCTAACATCTAATAAATGTACTTTCCCATTTGATTCTGTGACAAGGAGGTGATACTTTTCCAAAGCACGTAAGGTGATATTTCGTATGGCTTGAGCTCTTTTAAAAGACTTTGAAGGGGTAGGTTGATTGTTTTTGTATAGGTGCAAGCTACCATCTTCGCAACCCAAAGCGAACATTTTGTTTTCTTCTGACCATGTTATGCTGTTGACCTCTGTAGAAGGCCGCATCTTATAAACCCTCAAATAAGACTTTATGTTGATGTCCCAAATGGATACTTTACCATTTCCGCTTCCTGTAACGATTTTTGAGCTATTTTCTCTGCAATGAATACTCTTGACAGAAGAATCTTGTTGGTAAGAACAGACGAAAGTACGTGTGATTATATCCCATACACAGCTGTTTCCATCTTCGCAAGCTGCCAAGAAAGCCCATTGATCCCTTGATTATGCCGAAACTCACGTACGAGAAGGTCCTCGCTATCCTTTCGCCTATCATACACGTATATCTTTTTATCATCTCCCCCAAAGGCTACATAATGGGTCGATGATAAGTCAATGGCTCGGATACAACCTCCTACATCGTTATATTCATTTATTTGATTACCAAAATAGGGCATTCTTATATCCCATACACGTACCACCCTACTGTCACCTCCAGCAGCAATGCATCTGTTTTCATTTGTCGAAGAGATAGCATTTATGCTTTTTGTGTCAGCTTGAAAGCTTTCTGAAGTTATTTTTTCGATGTCTGTTTGGTATATTTTGCCATTTTCTGTAGCAGAGAAGATTTTTTTATAAGGCTCTTTCCATATTAAATCATTGACAGCTCCTTCGTATTGAAAAAAGTTTGACTTCTTCTCTTGTATATCAAAAATACACACCGTCTTATCTTCACTAGCCGATATGATAGATCTATCATGAAGCCCCCAGCCTACGCTGGATATCGGTTCTTCATGGACAGAGCAAAACTTTTTCTCTTTACTTTTTAGGTCGTAGACCACTACCTTATAAGGTTCCAAATAGTCACCTCCACCATATACTACACGTGTTTCGTCTTTGGATAACTTTCCATCCCACACAACATGAGCGTACGTGAAGGTGTGGGTAGGGTTTTTATAGCAATAGAAGGAAGCGTGTACGGAGGTTACAAGAAAAACCGCTAAACACATCATCAAAGTAAAGGTAAAGAAGCTATTGTTTCGGTCTTTGAAAATCATGGTTGTATGAGATAGTTTTTTGCACAAAACCAATTACGATTGTGCCCAGCAGTTCAGAAAATATCCGTATATATTTTTC
>JBCCFU010000174.1:0-2164 GCA_039029575.1 Bacteroidota bacterium
AAACTATTGGTGGGAGACCCAATACTGTGAACAGTTTTGCATACTACTCACAAATGAAAAAGATATTCTATCCTGTCAAGATAAGAACAAAGAAAACCGTTTATACGGACCCCCTCGGTTGTCCCGCAATGAAAAATACAATGGAGGAACGCATAAAAAACTCATGGGACCAGTAATATTTGGTATATCATCAGTAGAGACTAAAGAAGAAATAAAGAAACTGGCCTACTATGCAATAGAATCTGAGGACAAGTCGCTCTTATGCAAACCTGCCTTTATTCTCTTCTTTAAATACCGTAAGCTTAAATCAAGACCACTCGATATAAGCGCAATCTTTGATTATTTTTCTTCTCCACGCAAAGGCGTATTGAGACAAAACGAATTCAGAAAACAAGTAGAAGAATTCCATCTTCAGTTCTCTAGTGAAGTCAACAACAATCCTTGCTTAGGGAAGTATTTAGGGATACAATGGCTACTAAATGCCCGAGGCTGCTTTCGTTATTTGCTAAATGAATTCCATGGTAGGGTGGGGCGTGACTTCAGATTTTCGCACCTGACTCCTCCAGATGAAGCATACCCCAGACCTTTCAGTCTTATGGTTGATCTTTTGATAAATGATTCGCTTGACTGTAAGGTGCTGATGAAAGAACTTGAAGAGATCAAGATAGAAGAACTTATAGAGGGGAACAGGTTTTATCCCTACGCTACTACAGAAAAAAATTACAATATGATTGAAGCGTGCTTTAATGAGGTGATCAACGCGAAAGGACTCTTAGGAAGAAGCGAAGCCAATTAAACCTAAAGTACCCACTTTTTGATTAAAAATTTACCCTAAAACAGAAAGTGTGCATGAAGGAAAGGAACGAATGTTTCAACCTCCAAGAGATGTTTCACAGGCACTTGCCTCACTTTGCTCGTCAAGCTGGTTCAACATGACAACACTCGGTTCGCTCCCTTCGGTCGCTCGCCATGAAGTGGCTAGAAATACTCACCAACGACACCTCCCATCAAAGTCTCACACAGAGGACGCTGATGCAACAAAGTTCGTGCATCGTGCTGATCCCTTGCATTTTTCACAATCAAAAAATAACGTTTTTTATCTAAAAAATATAGTTTAAAGAGCATTTTAAGGAGTGTACCGGGTTAGCTAATTAGTCATGGTTTTACAGACACATTTTTCTGAACAGTACCAAAGGAAAATAAATTCAACATATAAATAAAAATTTGTTTCTTTTAAAAAGAATCACAAAAAGTTTTAACTATATGAAAACTTTATTATGTTTGTTATGTCTTTTTATAAATTTTATTTAAAATCAATTATAAACCTTCACTTTATCATGACAAACTTGCTAATAGCTAAAATAAAACTCTTTTCATTTAATAAAGACGCTTTTTCCCCTTCTGACGCACAAAAGATAGCCTCAAAAGCAGGTTCTTCCTTTGCCAGCAGCCAGACTCTGTCCAAAAAGTCCATCTCCTTACTATGCATGCTTTTCGGACTTTTTGCGGCCACAACGCCTTTGCTAGGAGCAAGTAAGAATATAAAAAACAAAATTGATCATGGATTAGACAATCACTATCGATCGCAAGGCAGATACGACTATTTCTCTGTAAGGAAGAGCCAAAGAGGGAAGCCGCGGCCACTCTCCAGTGAAAAGATCGGAAAGTTTAGCGAGTTTTGTGAAGATGATGGTTTTGATAGTGACACCATTGAAGAAGAACTCTTAGAGAAAGTAGAAGATTGTGGCTTTTTAAACTTTGATGACACTTTCCCCTTGCCAGAAAATGCTGGTGATGAAGGAACCTACATCTTTAACTTATTAAAAAAGTGCGTTTCTTTGCCTATTAAAATCTGTGGTGCATTAAGGGTTACAGAAGAAGACCTAGAAGCTCGTTCAAAAAGATTTTACGAGCGAAACTCACAAAAATACCATGAACATATCTTGTGTTTGAGACCTTCAGAAGTAAGAAAAAACTATCTCATCTACAGATACTTGAGGCGGGCGGTAGGTGTGAAGAACCACAGGCTCTTTAAAGTAATAATAGACCTTATTAAAAAGTATTGGTGGGAGACTCAATACTGTGAAGAGTGTTGCATACTACTCACGAATAGAAAAGATATTCTATCCTGTCAAGATAAGAACAAAGAAAACCGTTTATACGG
>JBCCFU010000175.1:0-2141 GCA_039029575.1 Bacteroidota bacterium
AAGGTGTTTTGGTGAGGGTGACGGTTTTTATTTTTCCTTGAAATGGGCGATGTTGTTTGATTTTTATGCCTTTTATTTTAGGTAGGTGTAGCAGGTTGTTTTGAGTGTCTATTGTGACATGTTGAGGGCATTCAAAGGTTTGCTTGTTGTGCTTTTTCTTGAATTTGGGATACTTTGCAAGCTTCTTAAAAAAGTTTTTATAGGCTTTGTAAAGATGAAATAGAACGCCTAGAAGGGATTGACTGTTGACTTCACTGAGCCATGCATGTTCATCTGTTTTCTTAAGTGCTACAAGACGATCCTGTAGTTCTCTTCTTGAGAGCTGCTTTTTTTCTTTTTCGTAATGTTTTTTTGTTGTATCTAATGCCCAGTTGTATACCCATCTTGCACATCCGAAATGATGGGCTAGTTTTTGCCTTTGAGACGCATTGGGGTAGATTCTGTATTTGTAAGCTTTTAGCATTTGACTAATTTTGCTATATTAGTGTTTGCAATGGCTAATATAATAAAAAAGAACAGAAAAAACTATAAAAGTCACTGGCATTGTGTTTTTAATCTAAAGTACCACTTAGTGTTGGTAACAAAATATAGAAAGGAGTGTCTAACAGATGAAATAATAGAAAAAATAGAATATCATTGTAGGCGTATATGTAAGAAATGGGATGTTCATTTGGAAGAATTTGGCGGGGAGGAAGACCATGTTCACCTTTTGTTAGATACTCACCCAAGTTTGACGCTGAGCAAATTCATCAATAATCTAAAAACTGTTACTAGTAGACTTATTAGGAAAGAGTTTGAGGATCATTTGAGTCAATTTTACTATAAACGTGTTTTGTGGACTAGGGCATATTGTATTATTAGCGCTGGAGGTGCTCCTCTTTCTGTGCTCACTGAGTATATACAAAAACAAGGAAGTCACTAAAAAAGGCTATCCATCGCCACCCAAACGATCAAAGATCGCTATGGATGGAGAATTTCGCCCAGATTCGTTAAACGGTATGGATAATTGAGTCGTCTGATATTTATTCATAATTTTAAAGTCTTACTTTTCTTCCTTTCTGTTCAGGCCTTCAGTCTTTCGACCTACTATGCCATCTACTGACTTCTGTGGAGTAACCAAATACCCTCTCGAGTATTCTTGTCTCTTCCGAGACACTCCACAGACCTCCCGAGGTAAAGCTAACCACTTTCCCTGCACAACTGCTATATCTACATTAAAGCCTATCGATGGATATGGACTTTGTGGTAAATTGTCCACTCGTCCAGACTTAACTTGCCTACTATCTAGTTTCTGTTCGTCAGCTTACAGGTTTGCTACACGCTTCCTTCAGAAGCTACCTCGCGATAACGCCCTTGCGCTTCACTAGCCCTTCTCCTCCATCAGGATGGGTAGAGGACTTTCACCTCCTAGTGGTTAGCTATGCTCGGCACACGATTTCTCACGGGCGCTCAGCTCACGGAACGTTTGCTTCGCTTGTTCGAAATGACAAGACCGAGTTGCGCGCTACGCGCGCGGTGTAAGAAAAACGAAACCATTCAATACAAAATAAATTAAATTAAGACGCAAAAAAGAACGACTGAAGTCTCTCTCATCTGGAAGATGAGGGATTGAGGCCATTTAGAGGACTTTCAAGCTTAAAAAAATAGAGGTTTAAACTGACACTCTCACCTGCCCTAAATATAGGTTCCCAATCCATTTTCAGCTGTCTAAAACTCGAAAAGAACATGGCTTCAGAGAAAATTTAGGAAACATCACGCACGACACCCTGTAAAATCTTTCAGCGTACGCGTATTAGATGATGAGCAAAGCATCGCCATAGACTGAGAATTTATAGCCTTTTGCGACTGCTTCGGGATAAACTTTCTCTTTTATAAGTTTATAACCTCCAAAGCCTGCGGTATTGACAAAAGGTATTGACTTAGGGCTGTAGAAATTTGTAAGTAGTGCGTTGGCGATCTGAGGTTTATAGGGTGGGCGGGTCCACGCCACGCCTGCGCCAGCGGGCAAGATGCGCATTGCCAAGGCGATTGCGCGCGCCGGCCTGTGCTCGCGCCGCGATGCCGAGCGCTGGATTGCGGACGGCCGCGTCACGCTCAACGGTGCCATCCTCACCTCACCCGCCCGCGACGTCGGCGCCGGC
>JBCCFU010000176.1:0-2091 GCA_039029575.1 Bacteroidota bacterium
CTGATCGCGATACCGCCACATCAGTGGAAAGCCTGCCTAGAAAAGAGAACCTTGTTTCACCATACCAAGGGTCTGATGACTTTTTTACTGCTTTGTTGGAAGAAAAGACACCACCTTTAAAAACTACACAAAATTCTATCCTCTACGACGAAAATTGGCTCCTTATACCGAAAGATAGTTCTTATGACCCCCTGACGTTGAACCGAGAACTAGAAGAGGAGCAAGAAACAAAACCCGTAGCTATTTATTACCCTGTCAACAGAAGCAACCTAGAAGATTTATTCATTTATTGTTTGATGTTTCCTTGTGGCTTCATGATATGGTATGCGCAAGCACATGGAGGATGTGAGGAAAGAGGGTACTTTCGCAACTTCCTCATCGGTGGAAACGTGGCGGGCGTAGGCCTTCGCATCTCTTCAGAATACGTTGGCACTCACCCCTGTTGTACTAAGTGTTCGAAATGTTGGAGGTGTTTTACTTGCGCTACTTGTTCATGCTTCGGCTTCAGATGCTGTGGATGCTTCCGTACAGAAAGAGGCAATGAGGTAAAGGGTAAAATCTATTTGGAGCAAGAGGAGGTCAAGGGGACAAGAGAAAATCCTTATAAAAACTTACTTGTCCTAGTACATGAAAGGTCGCTATCGACCAGAGACAGCTATTTGACCACAAGACCGTGCTTCTCCTACTTCCTTTGCAGTCGGGATCGTTTTAAAGAAGGTAGACAAGGTGTTGAGTACATCTGCTGCTGTATCAGACACAGAGAGATAAACGAACCCATACCCATCACATAGCTTACCCTTCCAAAGGTCGAGCACAAAAGTGAGGTACCGTCAAATTTTGTGTGATGCGACGTGAAAGTCGCCAAAATTTAGATTTTTTAATATTTTCGAAGAAAAACGATTCATGGCTATTTAATCTAAGGCTTTCCTCTTTTTCTTTAAAAAATACTATAGGACACGTTTTTCACTATTTGACTGACGGTTATTGATAGTGTAATTTCCATTTAAATTAATTTTCGTAATTTTGCCTAAAACATAATTTATTCAATATGATAAAAAAGTATCGCACCCCTTGCTTATTACCTTTTTTCCTTCCATACAGCACAAGGTGCAGGGAAAGCAGCAAAAAACAAAGGAGACAAAGAGAAGCAACTGCAAGAAGCCAAGTCGTTCAATCAAATCCTTCATGAGATCGGTGATGCCACGGATGCTCTTGTTGAAGCGCGACAAAATAAGTTTGATGAGGAGATGAGAAAAAAAGATGAAGAAATTAAAAACTACAAAAAACAAGAGGAGGCAAAGCGTATCAAAAGTCAAAAAGAGCATGAAGAGAAGCTAAGAAGAAATGATGAAAAGTATAAGAAAGACATGAAAAAATACGACATAAATATTATCAACGGTCAAAGAAAGTTCGATGAGGAGATGAGAAGACGTGATGAAAAATTCAACACATGGATCAAAGAAAAGCGTACCAAAGATCAAAAAGAGCTTGATAAGAAGATCAGAAAAAATAAAGAGCTTGATGAGATGCTAAGAAAAAATGATAGAGAACTTTCACCCAATACCCCTAATAATAGCCATTCGTCACCAAATCAAATACCAGAAACTACCCCAGCCCCTGAAATTCCAAGAAAGCCAAACCCACCATCAAACCCCAAACCCACTGGTAGAGGAAAACCTGATAGTGAGACAACTCTCTCGCTAAAACAAGTAGATAAGGAAGGCAAAATTCCCGTCTCAACCATAGCTTCTGTATTTGTAGGCGTAGGTGTCATTGGCTTAGTTATTTTGGTACTCGCTAAAAAAAGGAGGAAAAGCACCAAACAATAGTTCGCATTTAGCCACCTCGCATCGTATACAAACTTTCGGTACCATCGCAAAAAGCTTCACTTGAAAAAAGACCCCGATGGTATTCTATTCCTTTAACTTTTCTCCCGAAAGAATATCTACCCCTTCACCATCAACGTCACTGCGCTAGCAGGACGTTGTATGCATTTATACCTTTTCATTTTTCTTTCATTATTATGTGTTAGAGGAATAGAATACCATCGGGGTCTTTTTTCAAGTGAAGCTTTTTGCGATGGTACCGAAA
>JBCCFU010000177.1:0-2087 GCA_039029575.1 Bacteroidota bacterium
AAAAAATAATTGTTTTTATTTTTGCAATATAAAAAAAGCATCCCTTCACTACAAAGCCCCATGACCTCATACAACCCCAAGCACCTTTACTTACTGTTTTTCTCACTCCCAGCCATCTGTATATCGCTCGAAGCTACTAGCGAGTTGCACAACGCTCACCCTGAGCCAAAGGATCAACTGATAAACCCTTGGATGCCCATTCCTGGTTCGAACTTTACCATATTCAGTATAAAACTTCCTTTACTTAGTTCATCTTCCTCTTTATTCGATGCCGTCTATGCAGGTCAACACAAAAAAGTGCACTGGTTGCTTACAGAGTCAGGGCTTGCGTTTGACCTTTTTAAGGTCTTTCGTCAATATGATTATCAATATGATGCCAAAACGCGTAAAAAGATGAGTAAGTGGGACGGGTACATGATCATCAACGTGGCCGTTGCACTTGGAGATCTAGCTATGTTCGAGATATTATGGAGGCATAACCCAAAGTTGGCAGAACAAACAATGGAGAAAGCATTTAGCCTTGAGACTGCTTCCAACAGTTTTCACGTTGCTACTTACAAAAATCAGGCAAACATCGTCAAGTTTCTACTGAACGAGAAGCATCGTCCCAAAACAGTTTCGATGCTCTTTCGTCAATTGTTTAACTCATACTTTACGAAAGATCTCGAAGAAATCATCAAAAAATATATAGGATATACAGGACCGCCCGTCAAATACACACGCATAGCAATCACTAAATTTGATCATTGGCACAGTGGGAATCTCCCCATTCACTTTGCATCAATGGAAGGACTTCCTCATATGGTAGAAATCTTATTACGGCATGATCCACTTTCCGCAAAAATAGAAAACGAAAGTAGCTTCAACGCATGTCAATTAGCTGCTATGAAGAATCATTCAGAGGTAGTAGAAGTATTTTTGAGGCTTGCTCCAGCTTGTATCTATCAAAAAAGAACAAGTAATAAAGATGCATCTGATTTGCGTACCACCTTCCTATTGGCTGTAAGGTATGGCTCGTACGATGTCGTGGACTGCTTGTTGGCCTATGATAAAGATCTTTTCAAAGAAAAAGTCAGAGGTAACGACGAACCGTACAGCTTGACCAATCAGCACATCACAGATGGTTTTAACGCCTACCACCTTGCTATCTTCAACTTTCACCCAAGTGTCATCAAAGTACTGCTGAAACATGATCCAACAGGTCGTTTTGTGAATCAGTTAGTAGATAACATCAAAAACATTGAATGCAACGGCTTTGGGGCCTTACATATCGCTCTTAGTAAAGAAACTTCGGATAAGGATAAGCAAGAAAGAAAAAAAGAAATCATCCGTCTATTGTTGGAATACGCTTTGAAAAAAGACCCTGCGTTTGCTGCACAGCGCGTAGCTCTCCGTCATCGATACGGGTTTGCCTCTACTTCCCTTTCCCGTCGAGACAGGTCTGGCTACACCGCTTTTCACATGCTTATAGATAACTTCTCCCTAGATTATTTTGAAATACTAGACCTATTTCTTACGTACGCTCCTGAGCTACTATCGCTAAGAGTAGAAAATGACAAAAGTGAATTTGACGGCTGCACACCTATTTATATGGCTCTTGCAATGTGTTGCCTATCACAGAAATTACCCGAAAAGAGAAAGTTAGTGGCCCAACTTTTGAAAAGTGATCCATCCCCTCGAACCAACCTTATGGAAAAAGGGGGTCTCTATTGCAAGGGCCTTAACCCCCTTCAATTCGCTATTTTCAAGCTTGGTTGGTTTGACGAGGTAGGAGAGGTACTCGCTCCTTACTATTTGAGCCAAGTCGTAGAAGAAGAGCAGTCTTTTTACAAAGGGATGAACGCGTTGGAAATAGCCATACAAAACGATTTACAAGGGAATAATTCCCCAGAGATCGTACGACGGTTGCTACCCTATGACCCCGATGGTACCGTCGCCCAGCATACCCTTCAATCTCTGCGGACTATGGATAAGGAGAAGAAGGAAATGAGGAAACTTAACCTTATCGTCCTTTTACTAAAAGGACATATCCAAAAAGTACGTACCAAAAAGAAAGAACTTTATGCTTGTACCATCTTTTTATCCAT
>JBCCFU010000178.1:0-2083 GCA_039029575.1 Bacteroidota bacterium
GCCAGCTTGAATGAACCGATCCGAGCATTTTTGTGTCATTGGCGCACGGGTAACAAGCTCCTGGGCAGTGAGCCCTGGCAGATACGGGCAAAAGGTGGCTTGCCCGTATTTTGCTCGAAAAAGAAAAACTCACTTATAAAGTACTGTCTTACCTCTTTATGAGAGGGTCATCACTTAAATATTACGATGATGTGTCTAAAGAAGAAAAATCTTGCTTTGCAACCTTCTTATCAAAGGATAAAACCGTAGAAAATTTACGATTTTTCCTACCCATCGCTACGCAAGTGATTATAAATACCTGTGAAGAAGAAGAAAATGAGCAGATTATCGCTTTTTTAAAAAGATATCAACCGTATATTCCCCATATCATCGACACTTTGCCTACCTATTACCTCCTTCAAATCGTAGATCGATTTTATGGTTGGGATCTTGTTATGGAAACTATTTTCCTCTCTTGTATAGGAGAGAAAGCGTGCAAAGGGAAGGTCCGTGCAATGCTCTTGAAGAGAATAGAATGTTTGGCTCAAAAAGGAATGATGCGTCAAGCGCTAAATTTGATAGCTAAAAAAGAGTACCATATATTCAAAAAGGAAGAATTACTCACTGCATTGAGACCAGCTTTCAATAAAAAAGAAGGCACTTACGATTACCCTTTTTCCGAACATCAAGTCATTTACGAGTTCTATTTAACGAAAGCCAAAACAATTGATGACAAGATTCGTAAGCAAAAGGAAGCCTTTCAAAAAGAAATAGAAAAAAGATACGTTGTTTCCCAAGAAAATGATCCTACACCTGAGAAAGTCATTGCTCTATACGAAATAGCCCTTACATACTTTAAAAATAATCAACTTCGTACGTATCAGTTCAAACTAAAAAAGAAGCTCTCCAACCCTGTGATGTCTCGGATGTTTTTTGACTACTGCCTTAGCAAAACAGATTTCGGTACCTTTATATGCTTATGCCATCCTTTGGTAGATAAAAGCTTTTTCAGCGAGCTGCCCCTTTGTCCTCAACAGTTTAAAGGGATCGCCTCATCCATCGACAAAGAAGGGCCCGATGTATTGCGCATGATACAACAATCTTTGTCAGAAGCAGGTTGGAAAGATTTTATAGCGATGCTCTCCTTGCATTATCCCTGTATACAGGGCAACTGGCAGATCATTGACGCGCTGATAAAATACTACTTCATCGATGTAGAAAAGGTGGAGGTCTCAGGGTTTGTACTGACCAAAGCCTATGAATGTATCCTCCAAAAACATCAATTTTGTCAGAAGTTTGACAAGAAAGAATATGGTCTTTATCAAAAAAGGATAAAGGAGTGTTTTTTGGCTTTTTTGAAAAAACAGTCTTCTAACAAAAAACGAGCTTTTCAACAATGCTTACATACGTTGATATTCCCTAGAATTCTGCAAGAGAAAGTTAAGCTACAGATGATGTTGTGCGAGAAGAAAATCATCTCTAAAAAAGACATATGGTTACCTAACAATGCGTTAAACATCTTGCTTGAGCGTCGCTCTACCTTTTTTTGTAGCACTGAAGAGAGAGAAAAATTGATCAACTTTGCGATACAAGCACATAAGAATGCTTGTATAAACTTTCATGAAAGGAAAGAAGTGGTGTCCCCTTATAATTCTGGCTTTCAGTGCTCTTGTCTCTTCTTTCTCAGCATAGGCGCTGTCCCCATTTGCTCTCTTCTTGCGTACTATTATTTCGGTACTGTCTGATTTTTGTTTTTTAAACGTATGAAAAAGTATCTATTTTTAATGCTCGGTTTTTTTTATAACACTCCGACCATAGTTTCAGGATCAATTAGCAATCCTTCTGGATCTGTCGCAAACTTGATTTTATAGAGCTGCAAGAGTTAACTTTGGAGATTCAATTTAACCTCTGAACCCCGCTTACAATGAACCTATTTAAACACCGCCAATTCAAACAAGACATCATTATATGAGCCATTCGCTGGTACCTAAATACGGCATAAGCTACCGAGACTTGAAAGAGATCCTAGAAGAAAGAGGTGTGTACCTAGATCATAGCACGATCAATCGATGGGTGGTCTTCTATGCCCCTAAACTATCTGCTA
>JBCCFU010000179.1:0-2039 GCA_039029575.1 Bacteroidota bacterium
AGATAACCTCTTTTTTTTTCATATATATTGTATATTTACAAAAAAAAGATACAATATATTATGCGATATTTAAAAATAATTTCAGTCCCCTTCCTCACAGCACTGCCTTTCTTTTCTCCTGCTTGCGCTACACAAAAAACGGGAGACCTTACAGACCCTATGGTAGAAAGGCTCAACAGACGCAATCAGCGCTTTGTAGAAAAGCTACGTAATACAGGAGAAAAAAATCATAAAAAAGCGCTGTTCTGGTATAATGCCCTTCAGCTACCCCTTCTCTTCTCGCAAGCACCCTTTAACATCGACTTTGAAGAAGAAAACGTCGTAGGGGTTCCTCACTACCTCTATACACGACATCCCCACCAATTACTTCCTTTTTATATAAGCTGGCTCAGCTATCATATCGACTTCTACAAGCGCTTAGGTCAAAAAAAACTTTATAAACCAGAAAAAAGAAAGTCTAAAAAGAGGAAGTTACCCCTATCCCTTAGACACACTCGACAAAATTTACCCAAGCAAACCTCTCAAAACGAGGATGAGCAAGGGATTGAAGACTTAAAGAGCAACCTATCCTTCCACTTTGCATGCTTTTCAGGAAACATACCGATGGTCCAATCTACCCTATACCAATACACTCAAAATGACAACCTCGCAGCTATCGACCAAGGAGATATCGAAAAAATGACCCCTTTACACTGGGCGGCCTCCTCACAAGAAAGAGGTGCAGAAGAGATCATCAACCTCCTAATTGATCATGGAGCGTCCCTAGATGCCATGGATCATACCAAAATGCGCCTCATATATTTCGCTTGTTGTTTAAACAACACCGCCGCCGTCAAACAACTCATAGACAGCGGGTCAGAAATTCACCAAAAACTTCAAAATAGCTACAGCCTCTTACAAGTAGCGGGTAATGCAGGCAGTGCACAAGTCATCAAGGTTTTAGTCGATGCTGGCGTAAAAAGTCCACATCATAGCTTTTTACGCCAAGCCATATTTGGTGATAACATAAAAAGTACATACAAAACGATATATGAGCTATCCTTGTTAAACTCCGTACCCTACTTTCTGGAACAAAGTATTCTATCCTACCTAGAAAAGCTCCCTCAAATTTTAGGAAGAGAGATCACAAAAACGAAAAAGTATCAGCTTCTACTAATGAAAATAAAGGAAGTAAACGCACAGTTTAAAAAAGAAGGTTTCAAACCTTATGTATGCTTAAAAAGCGAGGAAGCAAGCATTTTCTCCCTCCTGCTGACCGAACAACTTAAAGTTATCAAAGAAAAAATGATGCAGCTTGACAAAGAGCTATCACCCCACTTCCAAGGCGCTCTCTTGCAAAAATACCTTAAAGAAGAGGCTAAAGAACGAGCTGCCAACCCCATCTTCTTTAGATCAAATGGCAAGCTCCGTTTTACCCAAGGTGACCTTCAAGCTTTGCTAGATGAGGAAGGAGTTATGCTCGACCTCTTTATCTCTCATGGTCTGACCTTTACATCTATCAAAGAGAGATATCTGATCACCTCCTCTTCCTTTGAGCGTTATAAAGTACTTTCTTACTGGGTGCATGCATCCAACATTCACTTTCCCTTTGAACTCTCAAACATCGTTATGAACTTCTCCATCCCTAGAGTAGCCGACACCCAGTTTTCCAAAAAATGGGAGCAAACCGCTATGCCTCTCCTGTTTATCTCACCTGCCAGCCCATGCTTGATCATGTGATTTCAGCCAGACATCTTTCAGTTTGTGCCGCGCTGCACAAATCTTCATCACGTTATGGGCTTTGATAATGTACATAAGCAAAGGCAATCGTCAAGAATACTATGGTCATTTTAGGGAACCATGCCAATAGAAAAAATAAAATATACACCAGCCAAAATAGCCCTTTATATAAAGGGTCTTGAAAAGATGAAAACAAGGCAATCGTAGTGGCCAATGGCATAATCGTCTTAGAAGAGTATAGATAATAGCTTATTTTATAAAAATATTTTGGGTTATTATCTTCTTCATGCCCAAAAGAAAACAACCCCAAAAAGCCCAAC
>JBCCFU010000180.1:0-2035 GCA_039029575.1 Bacteroidota bacterium
CTTCGTGCCATTACGACCGAACTGAGTAATATTCGGGCTGCGTGGGACTATGTTTATCAACAGATAGAGCAAAAAGAAGAACCAAAGATAGACGAGCAAGCAGCCTGGACCCTGATCCGTACTGCCCTGCAAAGCTATATGACGTTTTTGACGATTCGCGGTTTCAATCAGGAAGGGTTACAAACGACAGCGCGCATCCTAGATGTGTTGCTTCCTCGCAATGATCTCGTATTTACATTGCAGGTCTTTGCACAGCGAGCAGAGCTTTATTACCAGATGAGCAACTTCAAGGAATGCGAGAATACATGCGAACAAGCGATTGTGTGGCTATAGAGAGTGTTGAAAAAGTATAGAATAGTCTTTTAGTTTTAAATAAGGCTATGAAGGTGACGGAAAGAAAAGGTGTGGACCCCTCTGGCGGCAGAGGCACAGAAGGAAGCACAGAGGGATGTTGAGGATGACAAAAAAGAAGAATTTGCAAAGAGAAGAAAAGAGGGGGAAAATAATGAAGAGGGATGGGTAGAGGAGATATTTATAAGGTGAGGGTAAGGTATGATAAAACAAGAAATAAATGGATCAAGAGTAGAAATAGAGGAAAAAGAACTGAGAATAATAATCCCGCAGAAGATATGGACCAAAAAAGGGTGGGAGAAGCTAATAATAGTGATAGGGAGTCTGCTAGCAAGTGGACTAAATTGGATAGTGAAGCCAAGTGAGTAGATTTACAAGCAGGTACCGCCAATGCCCTACTCGTGGCCAGCAGCATCTTGGAAGCTTTCCGCTACTATGCAATTTTACAAGAAAGGGGTTTTACCGCCTGTGCCGTGGTTACTTCTTATACAGATCAACAACCCAGCAATACCACTACCTCCACACGAGACGAAAGCGCAGAAAAGAAGCGCATCTATACCCAGATGATCAAACACTACCAAAAGCAGTATACTGGGCTGACACCAGATACATTTGAAAGTAAGCTCAAAAAAATTTTTAAGGAAAAACCTGCCAAGATCAAATTGCTCATTGTCGTTGACAAGCTCCTTACTGGGTTTGATTCTCCGCCTACAACCTATCTGTATATCGACAAAAAAATGCAAGACCATGGCCTTTTTCAAGCCGTTTGCCGTGTCAATCGCCTCTATCCACCCGATAAAGCACATGGCTATATTATCGATTATAAAGACCTTTTTAAAAGCTTACAAAAAAGTATCAAAGATTACACCGATGAAGCCTTTGGCGCTTTTGATCCTGAAGATGTGCAAGACCTATTGCAGGATCGGCTTACCGTAGCCAAAGAACACCTCAAAAAAGCCCGAAAAAATTACCATATGCTTTTGAAAAATATTCCTACACCTCATACCGCAAACCAACAGCGGGAATATTTTTGTGGTAAGCGCAACGATATAAACGCCCTTATCGAAACACAACCTAAGCGGAACGAGCTTTATAAAATCACCCGCAAGCTCCTGCGCGCCTATGCGAACATCGCCAACCAGCTTACAACAGCAGGATATAAAAAAGCTGACATAAAAACAATCGTACAAGAGGTGCACCAAGCACAACAACTCATGCAAGCCATTGATGTCATTAGTGGTGATCAGCAAGATATTCGCCAATATGATCCTATTATGCGTCATATACTAGATAAGTACATTAGTGCCAAGCGTAGTAAGAAAATCACCCCTTTCTCTGATAAACCATTATTAGCACTTATCCAAACAGAAGGCCTTACCAATACGATCAACACGCTGGGAATGGACGAAGAAAGCACCCGCTCAGCACTCGGCAATAATGCCCGCAGAGCCATAGAAAAGAATAAACAACTCAATCCTGTTTACTACCAAAATTTATCCCTCCGCCTTGAACAGCTCCTGCTTGAGCAACAATTAGGTACAATAGCCTATGAGGTTTACCTCAAAGAAATAGAAACATTATTAGAAGACATTGCACGAACAACAGCAAAGGCTACACACTATCCCCGCACCATCCAAACACAAGGCCAACGGACACTGTATGACAATCTCAATAAAGATGAAGC
>JBCCFU010000181.1:0-1980 GCA_039029575.1 Bacteroidota bacterium
ATGTTTGGAGGGGGCATCAAGACAACGTAAGGCTCTTTTTTGGGGTCGATAGATGACGTAAAAAAGTCGTGCTCTTGCCAGTAGGCATACCACTTGCGCTCAATAAGCTTGGAAGGATAGTCGCGTAATGACATATGAAAATCAATAAAGGGCTAAAAGGGGACAAAGATAGTCTTTAAATGGCAAATCCCCGTTTTTTTATCTTGAAGGAAGGTTCGTTGGTCTTCGCTCTCTTTTGAACGGTAGGCTTGTTTTTTGTTTTCTCTTCATAAACACGTATCCTACTGATATCAGCACTATTACAAAAGAACCTCCTACGACTGCTTTAATGAGAGTTTTAGCGGGTGGATTGGAACTATTTTTGAAAGACAAAGATGTATGGGTGGGGGGCTTCAAAGGATTTTCTTCAGGTGGCTCAGGTGTAGTAACTGGTATCTCGGGACTATCTTCTTTGGGTGGCTCAGGTGTATGGGTGGGGGATTTCAAAGGATCTTCTTTAGGTTCTTCTTTGTAGTATTGATTAACAAAATAGTCACATAGTTTAGAAGGAAGGATCGAATAGAACCCATATTTATCGGAACGTTTTTGCTCAAAATCACTAGGTGGTTTGTATCGTTTCTTGTCATTTAATTTTGTCTCTCTTTCCTTTTCCGAGAGTGATTCATAGAGCGCCTCAAAATCAGCTTGAGATAATATTATGTATCTTATAGAATCATGTAGTATGCGGGCATACTGTTTTTTTTCTTCATTAAAATAAGACTTACCTTGTATATGTTGCTCTCTCCATGATTTATCATTGTTAATGTTATAAATTTTGATACCATAATCAAATAAGAAAAGATGCGCAGTAATAGTATTATCCTTACTTTTGATCGAATAGTTGCGTGTATCGCCATCTTTCACCGTACCTCTCAGTCCATTCTCGAAAGCAACATAACACTCTTTGGCGAGCGGGGACAATATCTCTACCCATTCATTAAAACTATCATGGGAGGATGATGGGCTTTGCTTTTTTAATAGAGAGAATTTAGGAATGAAATAATCATATTTAGGGTCAGGTTCATTTTCCCATCCTTTCGTAAAAGTGGAACTTACGTTGTTCTTTTGATCGATGATATAAACGCCCTCATCCAAAAATGATTTAAATGATCGACTCACATAGGTGATTCATTGTGCTTCTTCGTATTCTTTTTTGTTGACCTTGATGACTACTTTCCTATGCTGCGGTGTCATAATGCCGACTTCTTCTATGATCTCAGAAACTCTCACTTCGTTAATAGTAGTTTTTTCATTATATCCAGTAAACATGAGGACTTTACCTTTACGTACATTCTCTTTTGTCATAGGAAGGTCTGTCCTAATCTCTTTTAACTTCTTCGGATGTTTAGAGCCTCCTCCCTTCAAGGACCTTGTAAGATTAATGCCATAAGCCTCGTCATCGGGTTTAGAAGCCATAGCACTGCTATAATAACGCATCTCTATTATCTTGTTTTCTATATAATCAATCATCTTACCTTCTTTGTGCGCTTGCTTAACGAATTGTTTAACTTTATTTTTGGAAAAAAGGTTGGTTGGGGTCAGCAATGATGCGAAAAGAATGGTTCGTTTGAATACATAAAAGGCGTTGTTAAGCATGAAGACTAGTCGGTTAGTTTATTAAGGCAATCAGGGAATCAGGATAAACCATGGAGCTTTGGGGGACGAAGTTAGCAAGTTTTTTTTAAACTCTACTCACAATGTTGTGATCTACAACGCCCAAGATCAAGGCATGGAAGGAGGAGCAGTTGTGTATCCCTTGTCGGTACAGATGCTAGGAGTCGATGCACTTTCACTTTTATTCTTTACCTGATGGACTATGCAAGTTTGTATCTCGGTTTTTGGGAGAACAGTGAAAGTGCATCGACTCCTAGCATCTGTACCGACAAGGGATACACAACTGCTCCTCCTTCCATGCCTTGATCTTGGGCGTTGTAGATCACA
>JBCCFU010000182.1:0-1957 GCA_039029575.1 Bacteroidota bacterium
CAAAAAGATCGTCTATGTCATTGAAAAAAGCAGCATGAAAGGTGATAGAGGTGGAATATTTAAAACTGCCATCGAGAACTTTAGCAAATGGTTTTTATTCCCAAAAACGGTACTACCCAATATCATTTGGCTCTTTACAAAGTACAATAAAGGACGAAAGGAGACCGTAGTAAAAAAGCTTACAAAAATCTGTAATGCAAAACATACGCCGCCTCAAGTAAAGAAATTGTTGAAAGAGATACTTGAAAAATATCCAAACAACCTTTTGATTATGTCAACTCCTGTCACACAAAAAAGACAACAACTACTTAACATGATACAATCTGAGTTCGTAGGGATTTCAGAAATCTCAAAAGGATCCTTCACAAGACACATTACCCTCAATGGCCAAGATCCAATCAGAAAAATAAAGAGAGCCTTTACAAACCTTGCAAAAGTCTACAACATCAAGGTCGAAAAGAAAAAGCAAACCAGTGATACAACCACTGAAATCTCCAATTATAAGAAAATCATAGAAGAGGCCGAAAATCATCCAGAAAAAATCAGACCTCAGTTAGAAATGGAAAAAGTAGTGAATGAAAAGGAAATGAAGCGCAAAGAAACCACTATAGAAAACATTAAAAAGGAGATTGCAGAACTAAATAAACACGGCGATGAAGAGTATGAACATCCACGTACTCGCTCAGAATCATTAAGTGCTCGCTGGTGGGGGGAGAGCAAAATGATAGAATATGACGACGATCCTTTTATTAGAACAGAAACGTTCAATGCAGATCAAAGATGTGCCATTGAAGTAATAAAGGATCTACCCGCATCAGGGAAGTATAGTGCTGAATGTAGCCTTTCTAAAAAGAGTGGTACAGCGAAAGCAGTCGTTGCAACAATAGGAGGGCTTGCCGTAGGCGCTTTTGTGGCTGTTACTTGCGCACCTGCAGCAGTAGTAGCAGCAGCAGCTACTGCTACGGCTAGTGGAGCAACTGTAGTAGGAGGAGTAGGTGGAGTAGTAGGAGGGCTAGCAGGTGTTGGTGGTACCGCTATAGCACTTGACGAACATGAAGGCTACGTTGAAGTGAAGTTTTTTGTAAAGAAAAAAATCATAAATAAAAGCAAAATAGAAAATAAAGCGTATACCATCAGAAAAGAAACAAACAATATAGTTGCTTTGAGAAAGCATAATCTAAAAATCGAAAAACAACTCCAATCCCAGCATGGGAATGCCCCCCAACTTCACTCCTCCACAAGATTTATAGAAGAAGGCATCCAATTGATGAAAAAAAGAATACAAAATCTCGATAAGGATTATAAAAAAGCAAAAAAAGAATATGACGATGCCATACGTAAAGGAGCAAACAAAAAGCAACGGCTTCAATTTCTATTTTATACACATAAGCTTTTGTATGAACATGAAAAATCTATCGATGACCACATAAAAATATTCAGTAAAAACTACCAAGAAGAAGAAAAAATCCAAGATAACGAAGAAGAAAAAAAGAGCGATGAATAAGATCATATTCATCAACCCCACCATGAACCTCTAACCTTATAATTACCATGAAAAAAACACGCACCTTTTTATTGTTTAAACTTTCCCTACTCACAACCCTAGGTACACTCCACGCTGCACTCTTTAAAAGCTCAATGTACAAACCCAATCGTCATCAACACCATAACCAATATATACAGGATGAAAGTGAGGAAAAAAAAGAAGATCATGATGATCAGCCCCTTTTTGAGAATAAATTATGGCCTGCCGTCGATACATACATGCCACAAATAGACTTTTCTGCCATAGCAAACAAAGACTTGGTATTCTTTTTAGGCAACGCAGGCGCAGGGAAAAGTACTACAATAAACATACTACTCGGTCATCCCTTTTTCATTGAGGAAAATGATGATGGTGATAAAGTAATTTATACAACAAAAAACCCTCACATCAATGGTTATGCGCCTGTTGGTG
>JBCCFU010000183.1:0-1950 GCA_039029575.1 Bacteroidota bacterium
CGCTCTTTGCTCAGATAACGGCAAACGGCGATCTCAAGCTGGTGAACCATCTGGGGCTGGATTTGGGTGACACGCCGGAAGAAATACTCACCCGGCTTGACTGGGGCGAGTTCGGAAGGAGAACCTGCATCAAAATAACGAGGAAAAATCAAAAGTAAGGATATAATTAAGCTCTTTAACATGGTCAAGAGGGTTTAAAAGTTCAGATTTATTTACGTTACTAAAGGTAGGGTTTTTGTAACAAAGGGGAGGAAATTAGGCCCTGTTTGTTTGACAGAGGTGCACGCTTCCTTTTCCCTTGTAAAATGACTTAAAAAGCTAAATATTCCCGCTTGCTTCTACCCATCCGTTAAAAAAATCAATTACTTCTTTTCTGTTAAGTTCTCTAGCAAAGCATAAAGGGGTCCATCCATCTTTGTCTTTAGCATTGACATCAGCGCCATGCTGGAGAAGTATCTCCGCTATTCCTTTGTTGTTCTTAGATGCAACCCAGTGCAAAGGTGTATATCCGTACTCGTCTTTGGCATTGACATCAACGATGTAATCCACTAGAATTTGTTTCACAGCATCCTCGTTGTTTTGTTTTATAGCCCACCACCACTCTTCTTCAGTTGCCTCATCCAAGGGTTTTCTTTTTAGAAACAAAACTTCTTTTTTAAGCGAGACTATCTCGTTGATTTTTTGAGTCAATGCTATTCGTAGATTGGTTATTTCACGCTCTTGGGAACAAAGCTTCTTTTCTTTTTTGTCTAGCTGGTCGTCTTTTCGTTGAACTTCTCTTCTTAGGTTTGCAATCTCCTGATCTTTGATTTGTAGTTCATCTCCTTTCACATAACCCATCATAGGTACCACTAGCTCCTCAACAAGGGGTAGAGTGAGGTGGCTGTTAATGTAGGCCATCGCCGAGGCAGGCATCTTCTCAGAAGAAGGGAAAGGTATCCCAAAGCACCCTTTTTCGTTCAGTGGAAGATGAATCTCAAAGAGATAGAGCGCAAAAAAATGACAATTTCGGCATACATAAGGACTTGAATACATAGTTTGAATAGTGTATTCCTTTTGGACATGTAACAATCCAAGAAGTTGTAAGAGGAAATGCTGATTTTCGCTTTTGATAAGGTAGAATTTTTTTTGCTTTGCCCTTCTGATGGCTCTTCGCTCTCCCTTGAATGCTGGGTTAACAATCAGGCATCTGTAATGAGCGTTTGATTGTGTTTTTCTCAAACCCGCCCCTAAAAATAAAAAACTATTTTTGTCTTCAAGCTTTTTTACCACAGAATCTACATCATCCTCTAAATCATCTTGAAGGCTAGTTAAATCAGTTATTCGATGGCTAGCATCAAAATTAAACATCTCCTTTCCAACTTGTGGGTTAGGATTCTGTAGGTGAGCATATGGGGTTTGGTAGCCTTCTTTTTCGTCACCAACATCTAGGAGATGAGCTGCATGTAATGGAGATAAGAGAGCGATAGAAGCTAAAAAAGCATGTATTCTTTTCATGGTCAAAGGGGGTTAAAAGTTCAGGTTTATTTAGGTTACTAAAGATAGTGTTTTTATGACAAAGGGGAGGGATTTGGGTGCTGTTTGTTTGGTCAAGTATACACTTCTTCCCCCCTTGTAAAACAACTCAAAACCCAAAGATGCTAAATATCCCCTTTGGTTTCAACAAATCAATCATCTCTTTGTGACCTTCTTTTTTAGCTATATCTAGGGGTGTTTCGCTGAAAACCCGCTTTCCGCACCACATTTTATAGCTGAATTTTACATTACTGGGCGTTGTGCACAAAAGGCCTATTAGGCCCTGTTTTGTTTGGTACCGTCCCAAAAAGTGTGGTGCGACGTGAAAATCGTGTTATTAAATGTTTTAATTATGGAAAATAGAAATAAAGATCCAACTAGATAAAACTCAATATGCTGTTATTGACAGCCTACCGATGCATGCCATTTTGGTAA
>JBCCFU010000184.1:0-1927 GCA_039029575.1 Bacteroidota bacterium
CCTTTTTCGATTTATCACTTACATCATCATATTTAAGACATTATATCTTATGCTAAACACATTGATATGTTTACTAATTAACAATACCTAAGCACTGAAAATATTATATCCTTGGTTGAGATTGACAAAGGATAATGTGGTGGATAATTTTTATCGGAAGGGAAAGTTGGTTATCCAAAACATGGTCATAACCAGGAACGTCAGATTTATTATGTAAAACACAATCATAACTTTGAGCTAATGCTAAAAAGCCGCCCTTAAGATAAAGCCAGCGATTCTCTTCAGCGTCACTTTTGTAGAAAGGACGCTGAAGTCTATTAAATCCCTTTTTTCACGATTGACAGAGGAGTTTACTTACGCAGGGGGCCTTCTTTTAGGTTTACCCTTGCTACGCCATACCTGGCTATATAAAAGTTAAGAAGGTCGTTGAAAAATAGCTGTTAAGAGGTTATGTGGGCGATACTGGATTCGAACCAGTGACCTCCTCGATGTCAACGAGGTGCGCTAAACCAACTGCGCCAACCGCCCTTATGGGGGTGTGAAGGATGGGGTTTCATTCGACAACACCTATTTTCTTCACGGTAAGTATTTTTTCAAAAAGCATTGCACCAAAAGACAATTTTCGTCCTACAGGGATTTTTTCAAATTGATAATCATCATCCCAGCGCCCAAAAGAAGTCCCCAGCAGGCTACTTATTTTCTCGCACGTAAAAGGGAGAAAAGGTCTACCATAAAAGCCAAAATGAGCCAACACTTGGAGGCAAATATAGATAATAGTATTGGCTCGCAGCATATTTTCCTTTATTTTCTCCCATGGCGCAGTATCACTAAAGTATTTATTGCCAATACGTGCAAATTGGATAAGATGTTCTAAAGCTTTTTTGAACTTATAATTTTCTATGGCATCACCTATTTGGGTAGTTAAGGCGCCTACCTCTTGGATAACAGCTTTATCGATAGGTAAAAATTCGTTTGGCTGGGGTGTTTTCCCTTGAAAATATTGGTTAACAAAGGTACCCAGTCGATGGGCAAAATTGCCTATAGTCCCGACAAGGTCTTGGTTATTGAGCGTTTGGAAATCAGCCCAGCGGAAATCACTATCTTTTGTTTCAGGCGCACGTAGACAAAGGACATAGCGTAAGACATCTTCTTTCCCAGGATAGTGAGCAAGATAGTCTTTAAGCCATACGGCATGGTTACGTGAAGTAGAGATTTTTTGTCCTTCCAAGTTCATAAACTCGTTGGCGACCACATTGCGTGGCAAAATATAACCACCATGATCTTTAAGCATAGCAGGAAAGATAATAGCATGAAAGGCGATATTATCTTTACCTATAAAATGGATGAGTTGGGTTTTAGGGTCTTGCCAAAAAGGGCGCCAATCTTTTTGCTGGGCCTTGGCCCATACTTTGGTAGCGGAAATATAGCCAATAGGGGCTTCAAACCATACATATAGCACTTTCCCTTTGGCATCAGTTAATGGCACAGGGATACCCCAGTCCAGATCACGTGTCATCGACCGCCTTCGAAGGCCTTTTTTTAACCATGATTGGCACTGACCATAGACATTGGCTTTCCAATTTTTCTTGTGGGCACCAATCCATTCGCCCAGCCATGAGGCATGATCTTCTAAAGGAAGATACCAGTGAGTGGTCTCCTTGCGCACAAGAGGAGCACCACTGAGGCGCGAACGCGGCGCAATCAGCTCAGTAGGATTTAATGTGCTACCACAAGCTTCACACTGATCTCCATAGGCTTTCGTGAAATGACAATAGGGGCATTCTCCCTCTAAATAACGATCTGCTAGAAAGAGCTTTTCCACATTGTCATAAAACTGCTCCTCAGTAGCCTTATGAAATTTATTCGCCTTGTGGAGGTGGGAAAAAAAAGCAGCAGCTTCCTTATGATGTAAAGGGTTCGACGTGCG
>JBCCFU010000185.1:0-1914 GCA_039029575.1 Bacteroidota bacterium
GTGATATTGATCAAATTCACAATCTGAAAATGGCTGATTATTATCTATCCATTTTGTTCCTTTGTAAATGAGTAACTGTTGATCTGCCGGTACACCTATATTTTCTGCTATGCTCTCTTTCACTTGTCCAACGGTCTGACTATAATTTACTTCTAATTCATGTATTGGATTATTTTCGTTTCCTTCGTATACCATAAATTTTACCTTTTTTTCTCTTCGGTTTGCGATCCAGTAACGTGCGATCCACTAATGAGGACACACAGGAAGAAGAGAATGAGTTGTTTTTTTTGCTGTATCATAAGTTGTTTTTTTGGTTTATGGTAAGGAAAAATACCTAAAAAGACGTAATTATTAGTATCCTCGCTGTTTTTCTGCTATACAAAGGCAAGGTCTACGGTTTTTCCTTGGTACAGACAGAACCCCTTTTATGATCAAAGATAGCGAATCTATGACGTTCAATGTGCGTCAATCGAACTTAAACGCTAGCTTTCTTTTTTCTGACACCGGCCCTAAAGAACAGAGGTTCGTAGCCCGCTTGCGCCTCTCCAAAGGAGCAATGGCCTCGGGCAAGTTTAGTAAACATCGTATGCGACACGCTTACTGACCCGATTTGTTAAACAGCCCCTCACAGTAGAAAATGTATGCCCTTTGCATACAATCCATTAACTTTGTACCAAACAGTCCTGCAATCCTTTAATCATGAAAAAATTCGTAACTAGTAACTCATCATTAGTAACTAATAGACCGATGCTGCCCAATGGGATAGATAATTTCCATGATCTTATCACCCATCGAAATAAGGAAGGGAATCATTATTTATTCGTAGACAAAAGCTTATTTATTCAAGAACTTCTTAATGCAGGCGATAAAATTACTTTGATTACGAGACCTAGGCGTTTTGGCAAGACACTAACACTTTCTATGCTACAGCACTTTCTGGCTTCCGAAGTCAATGGCCAGTCGACAAAAGGACTCTTTGATGGCCTAAAAATAAGCCAATATCCTCAAGTGATGGAGGATCAAGGGCAATATCCTGTGATTTTTCTAACGCTAAAAAGAGTAAAAGGAGGTAATTTTGAAAAAGCCTTTGAAGAAATAAAAGAAGAAATCACAAAACTATTTGAAACGCATGACTTTCTACTTAAAAGTGATAAAATTTCAGAGGCTCAGAAAGACAGATACAATCTCTATATAAGACAAAAAGCCACGGAAGCACAGTATGAAAGCTCATTAGCATTTCTTAGTAGGCTACTTTACCAACACACAGGCCAAAAAGCATATATTCTTTTAGACGAATACGATACCCCCATCAACAATGCCTATGTAAAAGGTTATTACGAACGTTCTCGAGATTTTTTTGCCGCTATGTTCGGTGAAACATTCAAAGGGAATAAAGCCTTAGAGCGTGGATTGATCACAGGTATTTTAAAAATTGCCAAAGCTGGTCTTTTGTCTGATCTTAATAATCTAAAAATATATACTACCCTTTCTCACAAATATGCGAACTCTTTTGGTTTTACGCAAGAAGAAACCGATGACTTACTTGATCGTGCAGGCCTCCCCAAAAAGGCGCATGAACTCAAAGAAATGTACAACGGATATCAAATAGGAGAATATACCTTATACAATCCCTTTTCCATGGTTTCATTTATTAGCGAAGTATTGGACGATCCAAAAGGAAATATGCAAGATGCCTTAAAACCGTATTGGATCAACACAGGAGGCACGCATCTGATTGGCTATTTGATTGAAAATAATTTAACCAAACTACAACGAGGAATCACGTCATTGCTTGACAATAAACCTATCCAAACCTCGATTAATGAAAACATTACTTTTGATCCTCAACTTACGTATAATACCATTTCTTTTTGGAGTGTATTGCTTTTATCGGGCTATGTAAAAAGCCTAGCA
>JBCCFU010000186.1:0-1867 GCA_039029575.1 Bacteroidota bacterium
ACCTCTTGTTTTACCAAAAAATAGACAATCAAGCCACAAAACAATGACTTCCTTACCAACCTGGTCTCTCTTTCTCCTACTGATGACAGGTACTTGCCATCAATTATGCGCTGAAAAAGAAGAAGAAACCTATGAACAAATAGAAGAGGAAAAAGGCAGTAAAATCAAGAAATACCTCAAGCCGCAATATCTGATAGTCACCTTGCTTGCTATCGTGGGAAGCTCCTTTGTCTATTTTCAATATAAAGATGGAAAAGAAGGCGACAAAAGTTCTAAAAAACCTACCAAAGATTCGAAGGAAGATGAACTGAACGGGTTTATGGACGCATCTGATGTAGGTCATCAAGCAAAACAAAAAAAGCTAAATAAAAAAATCAAAGACAAGGACGTTACGGCGGAAAAATTGAGTGACCTGCCTACACAAGGGCTCATTGATCCGCCGGAACCTGTCAATAAGTATGCGCCCATCCTTAAAGAAGGAAAACAAAGACTCACAAAGGAAGAACAAGAAAGTCACCGAATAGAAGAAAGGGACAATCTCTTTCTTCCTACTGAGACAAAAGAAGACGTGGCAAAGTTGAAGTCCCCACCCCTGCCCATGGTAGCCCCCAATAGTGGGTTGATTGGCTTGCAAAACTTTAACGATGATGAAGCCAATATATGTTACCTCAATGCAGCCGTACAACTCTTATTACAAAACCCACCACTTGTTAAAGCATTGAGAGAACGGCAATATTTCAAGAAGAACAAATACGTCACAAAGAAAGAAGATGACCCTGAGCAAGATATGTGGGCGTGCTTTGTGGAGCTAGCGCAGGAAGCCATACAACCACCCAATGCCAAACAGGCATCTTTCAACACTACCTATATAGCCACTCAGTTGCGAAAAAACGATGAGCAATTTAAGAAAGACGAGATGTATGATGCCTTCAATACCTTCGATAGTATGGCTGAGATATTGGACGAAAATTTCTTAAAGAGAATGGGTTTCAATATTAAAGTTAATGAAGATTCTTGGAAAACTATTGGTTTAAAAAGAGCTGATCTTGAGAAAAAAATCACCGAATTCTACGAAGCGTATAACCCCAAGCACGTCTCATCACCTATACGTAAGATGCATTTTATTTTAGAAGAATCCTTTGAAGCTGTAGGCCTTCCAGAGAAGCATAAACATGCGGAAAAGCAATATGGGGCAAACAGCAATATCCAATTACCATGGTTAGATTCTCGTATGGAAATAAAAGTTGACTTTTATGAAAACAACAAGAAGAAAAACGAGACATTCAAGCTCAACCTGAAAAAGACAAGTAGCGTTCGGTCTTTGCAATATATGATCTTTGATCAACTAATAGGGAAGAATACAGGCTACAAAGATTATACCGCAGAAGATATTGAAATTGGCTATGTCGATATCACAGAAGAAGATAGTAAAACTGGCTATGTCGATATACGCGATATTCGATACGTTACTGAAAAATTTACTATCAAGCAATTGCTCGAAAAGAAAAGATATATCTTTGCGAAGCTAGCAACCCAAAAGCAGCCCAAGGTAGCCACCATACAAGTAAATCACACAGCTATCAATAAACCAAAGAAGCCTGCCATTACCACTACCCTCGAGGAACGCATAAAGACATATTTAGAAGACGTTGTAAGTGACGAATTTTATAAAGTTTATAAGAAAAAATATGACAAAAATAGCAATTTATTAGTCGAGGACAAAAGAAATGAAGTACCTGTAGTCCGTGTTAGAAAAAAGATTGTAAAGTATCCAGAGGTTTTAATCTTATTCACAGATCGAGAAACAGACAACGAGTATGATTTCAAAAAGTATCCCGTCGACTTTGAGGAGAAAATGACGCTTGAT
>JBCCFU010000187.1:0-1865 GCA_039029575.1 Bacteroidota bacterium
GGCGTGAGTATCCAATGAAAAAGGGCGCACCGCGTTGTCACACGTTACCGATTGCGGTGCTCCTCGACGACCCGTGACGCCCCTTCCCGCGCTAGAAGCCTCTGTCTCATTCAATACTGTATTGAATCAATCGGCGGCATCGTCCGGTGCCGAACGTACAAGACGAAAAATAAGATCACTACACGATGGGCCAGTGGCGACAAACATCTCAGGCTACTGTATGTTGCCCCAAAATCATTCAGGAAGAAAAAGATAAAGCAAAAGCAAGCTATAAAAAGTCTAGTCAAGAAATGCATTCACGATTTCAAGAAAAGTTGAAAGCTCTCAAAAATGAAAGTTACGAAATGCAAGAAAACATAGAGAAACTAAAACTAAAGGCAATACAAACAGTTCTGCAAAGGAAAAAAGACCAGCAAGAAAAGGAACAAGAAGATAAAGAACACGAAGAGCGATTACAAGCGCAAAGAAAATACATTCAAGAACAAGAAAAACACCTGACTGAAACCAGGCAATCAATACAGAAAAATCAGCAAAAACGTGACAGACAAGCTCGAAAAAATGACGAGCTCCTCGGACAACAAATGAAAAAACAACATGATGAACTCATGCAAACATTATCCGAATCTGAAAGAAAAAATAAAGAAAAAAGAGATCAAGAGAATGAAGTATATGAAAACAAAATGGAGATAATCTTACAAAAAGTCAATACCATTGGCAAAAAGAACGAGGATAAATGCAAGCAATTGATACAAGAATCTATAAGAGAAGAAGACAAAAAAATGAAAAAACGCCATGATGAACTCATGCAAGCAACACACGAGCATCAAAGACAAGCATTAGAAAAAATAGAAGAACAAAAAGAATTCTTCAAAAACATTATTAAAGCCCATCAAGAGGAGTTCAGTAAATCCCAAGATAACTCAAGTCAAGGTATAGAAGCAATGATAGAGGAACGTATGAAAAAAAGAGATAATGATCCCTCATTAAAAAAAATTGCAGAAGACCATAAAAAATATATGGATAGCTTGTCAAATGGAGATAACCCAGACGATAACAACGGCAGTACAGAAAAAATAATCGACAACAAAGAAGACCTTCATAAGCGTTGGCATGAGGCCCCTGCTGCCATGCCAGTCATCAGCACCTTCGGCATACTAAGCATCGTAGCTACCTACTTACTCTACCACAAGAAAAAGAAGAAAGCATCTTCTACCTCAGTGAAGAAGGGAGCTTGAGGTAGTGTCGGTTCGCTTTAGGTTCGCCCATTACTGTTGAAAATACTTTCTGGTAAATTTAGGTTCACCTTCTCTCATAAAATCATGATTATTTAGTAGAAAAAATTGTATCTTTCGAATAAAATGGACTTTTTCTGAAGACATCCCCCCCCTTTTTTTTGTAGATAAGGTGCATACCTCTCCTATCTAAGAAGTAAATATTACAAACTTATACCAAGAATGGGAAAGAAAAAAGCTACAGTCGTCATAGCACATAAAATGCTAATCGCTTGTTATTATATCCTCCGAGGAGACATAGAATATCAAGACTTAGGAGTTTCTTACTTAGAAAAGAACAGCAAAAATAAATTAATAAATCATTACAATCTCCCTAAGATTTACTGTTACATTAGACTCTATCAACGAAGTGGCTTAACCTAAATAATAATACTCTATAACTAAATTTATTACACAACACCAAATAACTGAATGACAACAAAGATTTCGTTTGTGACATGCTCCGACCACTAAACGGTAGCCCGTTCTAGTGGCGGCTTCTTGCGACCTAATAAGCCAATCAGACTTATCCTCTCGCCAAAGCACCTGCGCTGACAGGTATTGCCTTGGAGGAACTCTTTATACAAACACTCA
>JBCCFU010000188.1:0-1856 GCA_039029575.1 Bacteroidota bacterium
GTCGACACTATTATGATGAACTTTTTAACAGTATGGAGATAACGATCAAAACAAAAGATGGCACTCACCATTCGGGAGGCAATAAAACAGGTACTATTTTAAGTGCTTTGATTGTAGGAGCGATCCTTTTAGCAATTATAGGTTATGGTATTTATCATTGGCTAAACAAGCCACAAACGGTTTTTGTGTGCGTAAAAAATAAAACCGTTAGTAAGCTATTGGAGGAAAGTGCGCTTGTGAACCAGGAGAGCATCGATAAGAAAGGAGGTGAAGAGAAAGCCGAGCGTATATTGAAAAGACTCAAACAGGAGTGTAAACAAAGAAATCTTCTCGGTAAAGATGAAAATATTATAAAAGAGCAGGAAGAAGTATGTACCCAAGCGATAAAAGACGCAGCAGCCGCAGGGCAAGCGGCCGAAAAGGAGATAACAGACTTTCAAGAAGAGCAACAAGCCAGTAAGAACGATACTGAAAAGAAAAAGAAATTTCATCAACATGTCCACAAAATTATAAGCACGTCAGCAGATAAAAAAGAGCAAGACCCAACAGATAAACAAATAAAAGCTGCATTTGAGCAATTAGTGGAGAACCTTAAAGACGCACAAACCACATGGGACAAAGGCAAGGAAAAGGATAAAAGCTATGAAGAGATCTATATGATTTGCAAATTAGCTGAAAATTACATGCGGATAAAACTGTTATTAACCCCTGCTCCATCAGCTGGAAAATAAATAAACCTAACAAGCCTTTCTAAGGCGCTCCTTAAGTGAAAGCCTTAGATGTACTGTTTGTCCTGAGGTACCGCCGAAAAATCTCCTAATGATTTTTATCACAAGATAGATGTTTTACCACATTATGCCTCAATCTATTTGCACCTCTAACTCCTCTGCGGTTTCACTCAGCGTCACTTCTGCATGAGTCTATTTAATCCTTTTTGTTACCTTATTTGTATAAATATGCTGATTTAACACAACTAAAGCATGATGCTCCCTATTTGCCTATTTGTAGGGCTATCCAATCGTTCACAAGTCGCAAAAAGCAACTATTTAACTATTTTAGGAAATTCAATCCAGAAGGTGGTCCCATTATTGCTGCTATGAAAGTCAATACGTGCTTTGAAGATATCTTCTACGACCATAAAGATAAAAGCCAGGCCAATACCATCTCCTGTGCCCTGTGGGCCAGCACTTGCATACAAATCTTTCACCTTCTGTTCTGTTTCGCTAGAGATCCCTATCCCATTATCTTTCACATAGAGGCGTCTTGTAGAGGGCTCCCAAGATAACACTATTTCCGAGGCATTACCATGCACCAAAGCATTTTTCGTAAGGTTGAGGATGATGTTGTTCACAAAAGGGGGGAAGACCTCAACCATAAAATCTTTCTGCTTTTCTTCGATGCGTACGCGATCCCGAATATAGCTTGGAATCAAATTGTAAGCTGTTTTCATCAACGCGCTGACCGACTTAATTTGCATCTCTTCCTGTGGAATATAGTCAAATTTAACCAACTTTTTAAATGCACATGCTTGGGTTCTGCACTCTTTCATATAGTGTTCCATATTTTCCCAATCTTTTCTGGTCACCAGCTCTTTTTTTTCCTTTTTATAAGCTGTAATCGCAAAATCTATGGTAGACTGTGGACTTTGGAAGATATTGAGCATATCATGCCCAAAAGCTGCTGCATAGGTCTTCGTACGCATGATACGATGCGTATTGATCTGCTCCTGTCGACTACAGAAGAGAAAGCCTAAGCCCAGGGCAGAGGCGATTGTGATAAATGCAGGCGATTCCACATCGGCGGCCACGGTCGCCACGGTCGCGCCCGGCTTCAGAAAACGATCAAGAATGACCTGA
>JBCCFU010000189.1:0-1855 GCA_039029575.1 Bacteroidota bacterium
AATACGGAGCAAAGGTAATAGATTCAGTTTCGTATTCTTTACCTTTGTGCCCTTTATTAAACTTTAAACTCTTTATCTAATGAAACAATCGCCTTCTTTTTCCACGCGTCTAGGATTTTTAGCGGCAGCTTCAGGGGCAGCCATTGGACTTGCTAATATTTGGAAGTTCCCTTATGAAGTAGGACAAAATGGTGGTGCTTGGTATTTGATCATCTACACATTCTTTGTCTTTATCTTAGGCTACCCCTTGGTCCTGATCAAGACTGCTATAGGGCGAAAGCAAGGTAAAGGCCTCTATGAAACGTATCGTGCCAAAGGTTCGTGGAATCTTGTTGCCTTCTTCCCTTTGGTGATCTGTGTAGGGGTCCTTTCTTTCTATAATGTAGTGACTGGTTGGATCTTGGGCTACGGCGTAGAAATGTTGCGCGGTACCTGCTTGGGTGCGGAGGATATGGGGGCATTTTTTGGCAACTTTATAAGTAGTGTGCCCACTAATCTCTTCTATAATGGAGTCATCTCCCTCTCTGTGATAGCCATTGTACGCCTAGGTGTGGAAAAAGGCATCGAGAGGTGGTCAAAAATATTGATGCCTGTCTTTTTATGCATGTTGCTAGGGCTGATTGTCTATGCCTGCACACTACAAGGGGCCAAAGAGGGCATTGCCTTCTACTTATGGCCTAAGCGCGAGCTGCTGACGATGGAGTCCTTTGGAAGTGCGCTTTCGCATGCTTTTATGTCTCTGGCACTTGGCACTGGGGTGATGATCACCTATGGCGCCTACGCAGGAAAGAAGGAAAACATCGTACAGGATTCTATGTTTATTGTACTTTCTGATTTCCTCATTGCTTTTTTGGCGGGGTTGCTGATCTTTCCACTTGCTTTTCATGGAGGGGTAGAGCCCAATGGAGGGCCGTCTCTTATCTTTCTGACTTTGCCTATGGTCTTAAGCAAGATGGGAGGTATACAAAGCGTTGTCATCGGGACCACACTTTTTCTACTCCTGGTCTTCGCAGCAGTCACTTCGGCGATCTCTATGCTAGAAATACCAGTGAAGTATGTCATAGAAAGGTGGAACCTCTCTCGTACTAAAAGCGTCTTTTTGATAGGTGGTTTGAGCCATCTTCTGGGCATGGCAAGTTTGCTCTCCCATGGGGGAAGTGACTTTTTCACAAACTTTCTCACGTACAAAGGAGCGGTAATGAGCTTTATGGATGTGCAGATCTTCTGGGTCGTCAACATAGCTATGCCTCTCTCAGCGATGCTCTTCAGCCTCTTCGTAGGGCAGCATTGGAAAGAGTACCAACTGGACAAAGAGATAAATACACCTCATGATTACGGAAAAGGACATCTTTGTTTCGTCTATATATGCTTAAAGTATGTAGCGCCTGTGTTGATAGGTATTATTCTTATGAGCCAGTTACTAATTCCTAGCTAACCATCAGAAACAAGCGTTGCGAAAGAATTTGAAGCCTTGCGACAAGGTTAAAAATTACTAGCTTAGACCGCTGACTAGTAAGCAATAGACACACCTTTGGTTAGGCGGTAGCCATATGCATTCCTCTAGCTTTAGCTAAACGACCTTTGCCTTTCTATAGCGTATAAGTGCAATGTCTAAAGAAACTAAAGTTACCATTACTTAATGGTAGAAAATTTATTTTCAAAAATTTTAATTTGACAACCAATCTTACCACTAATCGCTTTTCCCTCTATATTCCATTTTTGTTGGATCTGTCGCAAACTTGATTTTATAGAGCTGTAAGAGTTAACTTTGGAGATTCAATTTAACCTCTCAACCCCGCTTACAATGAACCTATTTAAACACCACCAATTCAAAGAAGACATCATTATATGGGCC
>JBCCFU010000190.1:0-1841 GCA_039029575.1 Bacteroidota bacterium
AACAAAAATAATTTTTTCTCTATTTTTTCTAAAAATTAATTCTCCGAGATCATGTAGAAAAAACGATTTCTCAGCCTCCTGCTCTGGCTTACCTCTCCCTCCCTGGCAAGCCAAAAGGACGCTTTTAAGAACGACGATCCGTTTTTGATCATATCATTAGCCTTTATGCCGAAAGATACCAAACACATAGTTTGTCGACTCCCCCAAAATTATACAAAGAAAGACGACAAATATAAAAAAGGAAAATTGAAGAAATTATGCCGCTTTTTGATTGGCAATGGTGATGCCATTTTGCAGGAAAAATCTGACTCTTTGCATATCTCCGCTGGTACACCTATCTTCATAAGAGATAAAAAGAAAGAGAAGGGGAATGATGAGGAAGGCTATAACTACGATAACATCTATGAAGCTTCCTTCGAAGAAAAAAGAAATTTAGGAATAATTTACGAAGAGTTAGGGAATTTGGGGCAACCAGGCGATAAGAAATATATTCTTTCTTTAGAAAACATAGCGACAAGAGACGATGTCATCTTATTTATCCAAACAACTATGTCTGGTCATAACGGCGGTACCTCATCACATAAAAAACCTAATAATATCTCCTTCCTTACTTTTCAAGAAAGCGAGACCCAAAATCAAGAACCATCCAAAGAGATAAAGCAAATAACCATCGAAGAGACGGGCTTATTTGGTACTAAAGTTCCAAGCGAGCAGACAGAAGCTGACGGAAAAAAGACAAAAAAAGACACGTTACCTAAAGGATACGCCCAACCCGCCATCATCGTAGTAGGTATCGCTGCTGTGTCGTTGTTACTCATATTGAAAAAGCGCAAATCAGGAAAAAAGGAATAACCTACTTCCCAAGAGGAAAGAGAAGGTTTTTAGGCAAAAACGCTTACCTCCTCTTTACACCGGCTCAAAAGAGCACCTTCTTACGTGTGATACGATCAAACAGTGTCGCATACTCCTCAGACTTCTCAAGGTCGTTAGCTTTCTTATGCTTCTTATACATCAGTTGAATATAACGAGCGAAGTATTTTCCTTTTCCTTGCCTAGATAAAAGGATCATATCCTTATCTAGGTTTTCAGGATCATTCTTTAGCTCTTTTTGAAAGCATTCAGCGATAAATTTCCATTGTTGATCAATGACTGCCCATCTGAGTACAGCATCTTTAAATATTCGGGTGATCGTTTTGTAGTTGTCGAAATGATCAGCATAAAAGGCATGTATAGCCCTATCCACATAGAAAGAGCGAATCACCTCGACGATAGGAGTGTAATCATACAAATTAGTACGTTCATGCTCAACCGCAATACGACGAACATAACCATCCACCAAGTAAGGATATTGATTTTCCCTCATACCTATATAGACTTCCAAAGCCTCCATCCCTAAAACCTCGTCCTCCAAATAGCCGCTCTCTTGCAAAAAAAGATCAATTTTACAAGTAAAGTCGCTGTTCTCAGGCGCTGTGAGATCTAAGCCCGTCACCAAATAAGTATAGCTCAACCGATCCTTCACCTTCAATCCATTTTCTATCGCTCTATAATACAATCCATATAGATGCAAATAGGCACTATCGTCAGAAAACTCTTTTTGAAGGACTTTGTTTGCTCTGAGTTCAGGTAGCGTAGCCGCATTCAAAGACAACATGTTCAAGAAATAAAATAAACGAAGGCCAAGGCGGATAAAAGATGGGATAAGATGCCTATCCATAAGGTTAAAGTATGATAAAGTTTTTATTGAACGGCTAAAGTAAAGAATGAGAGTGAAAGTGCATCAACTTATAGAATCTGTACCGACAAGGGATATACAACTGCTCTTCTCTCCATGTCTTGAC
>JBCCFU010000191.1:0-1799 GCA_039029575.1 Bacteroidota bacterium
GGCATTGGGTTGTATGGCTTGCTGCGCTAGCTCGACAAAGCCCGCCCACATATCTTGCTCAGGGTCATTCTCTTTCTTTGTGACATATTTGTTCTTCTTGAAATATTGCCGTTCTCTCAGTTCTTTAACGAGTGGTGGGTTTTGTAATAAGAGTTGTATAGCTGCATTGAGGTAACATATATTAGCTTCGTCACCGTTAAAGTTTTCCAGTCCAATCAACCCACTATTGGGACCTACCTTGGGTAGGCGCTTCAACTTTATCAAGGCATCATACAATTTTTTAGCAGTTGTGCTATCTACCTGAAAATCTTCCTCTATTTCTTGTTGGCTGGTGAGATATTTCAAGAACGATTTTCCACTTATTTCCTCGATCTCGATTTTCTCAACCAGCTTTTCTTTCTCATTTTTTGTAAGTGTTTTCAACGAGTTGATCCAGTCTACCAAGTCTTGTGTACTCTCTATAGGGAGCAATGACCTTGGCTTAACCTGTTGAAACATATCATAAACGGCTTGTGAGACAGTTTGCTCGATACTTAACAAGGTCTGCATCTCATCTGCGTTTTTCATTGAAGCGAATGATTTGCCCGTAAGTTTCTTTGTGTTGATAGCATCCACAATTTGCTGTTTATTTGATGTTGTAAAAGTGCCTTCGTTCAGTGATTTGACCCATTGTGTCAACTCATTTGTGGTCCAATCATCTGCAAAGTGGTCACTGACAACGGGGCTATTCTCTTTTTCTGTTATGCTGTCTTCTTGTTCTTCCTTTTTGAGCTTTTGTTTTATTTCTTCAAGGATGGGCGCATACTCATCGGAGAGTTCTAGCTCGTTGATGATCTCTTGTGTAGGCAGTTCATCCAATTGTTTCGCCGAAAGATCCCTGTCTCTGATTTTTTCATTTAGCTTTTTTCGTTTTGCTTCATCACCTACACCGGATGCGTCGATAAACTTCCTCAGGTCATCTTTCTCCGAATCTTTGAGAGGTTTTTCAGGATTTTTGTCGCCTTCTTTTATATATCGAAAGTAGACAAACGAGCTCCCCACGATAGTAAGCAAGGTGACTATCAGATATTGCGGCTTGATGTATTTCTTGATTTTACTGCCTTTTTTCTCTTCTCTTTGTTCATAGGTTTCTTCTTCTTTTTCAGCGCATAATTGATGGCAAGTACCTGTCATCAGTAGGAGAAAGAGAGACCAGGTTGGTAAGGAAGTCATTGTTTTGTGGCTTGATTGTCTATTTTTTGGTAAAACAAGAGGTAGGTCATGGTTTGGGGAAGGTATTTCCAGGGGCTATTAGGCTATCTAAGAAAAGTTATTTTTTCTACTTCAGGTGGCAAAGATGCAAGATTTTTATTTTAAAAAACCTACAAGTGACTGGGGGCACGTGGAGATTGAACGCTCGGTTGAGGCTTCGGAGACAGGTTGTGTGGATCAGGGGCATCAACTATCTTTTTCTTCTTTCACGTACATCCATATAATGGCGGCACTCCGTAAATCCTCCTGTCCTCTTGTCCCCCCTTTGATGGCCTTTTCGCCCCTTACAAACGGCATGATTTCTTTCCCTATTTTTGTAATCTTACGATCATTTGCTTCATACCACTGGCCATCATCGATAGATTTTACATGTGACCAAAAGTGGATACCGCTATGGTAAGTTACGCCTGCAAGGTGATAGTTGTTTCTATCAAGCGTCATTTTCTCCTCAAAGTCGACGGGATACTTTTTGAAATCATACTCGTTGTCTGTTTCTCGATCTGTGAATAAGATTAAAACCTCTGGATACTTTACAATCTTTTTTCTAA
>JBCCFU010000192.1:0-1785 GCA_039029575.1 Bacteroidota bacterium
AGAATCTTTGGGTTAGAATATTTATATTAACTAGATTTCGTTTTAAAATAAAGAATTATCTATATAAAAATGATGCTAAATTTTACTCTTTCAAATAAAAAGATATCTCTCACACTTTTACATCTGAGAAAAAAAGCGTAAATTCACCGCCTAATTCATTCTCCATGAAAGCTACCAACAGCCAAGTCATCAAACAGCAAGTTGTCTATCTGCCAGTCAAGGATTTGGCACGTGCACAAAAGTTTTATGCAGACATCTTTGACTTCGATGTGCGCGCTTTTAGCTATATAGAGTACCTTTCTGGCGAAAAGTGGTCGATTTTTCCCTTGACGAAGCTAGATACAACAGGCCAACAAATACCTACAGGCTTCTTATCTCTTGGACTGGGTTGTAGCCCCCACTTGATCCCCTCTCACGAAGGCACCCTTGTCTTTCTACCTTGCGATGATATAGATGCCGTGCTTTTCAAAGTGGAAAAACATGGCGGACAAATCCTACAAGGCAAGACCAAAGACCCCTATAAATCATCGGACAAAAAACAAGATGTCATCCTACAACACGCTTTCTTTAGTGATACAGAAGGGAATAAGGTAGGCCTTACCTATTGTAAAATCTTGACAACTATCTCTACTTAACATTTTAAACCCTTTTTATTATGATTGCATTCACTGATGCCACCTTTCCCTCACAGGTCTTAGAAAGCAGCCAACCTACCCTTGTAGACTTCTGGGCTAGTTGGTGCGGCCCCTGTAAAATCCTTGAACCTATTTTAGACGAGCTTTCTCAAAAATACACAGAGCACCTTACCATTGGCAAAGTAGAGATTGATGCCAACCCACAAACTGTCGAAAACAATTTTATCAAGCAGATACCTACGCTGATCTTGTTCAAAGATGGAAAAGAGGTAGAACGTATGATAGGTGCCCGTCCAGCCATGGAGATAGAAAATATGATCTTAAAACATCTCTAACTTTTTCATCTCGTCTGACTAGTTCATTAACTCCCAAGAAGTACCCATCCAAAATTGGGGGATCTGTCGAAAACTTGATTTTATAGAGCTGTAAGAGTTAACTTTGGAGATTCAATTTAACCTCTGAACCCCGCTTACAATGAGCCTATTTAAACACCGCCAATTCAAACAAGACATCATTATATAGGCCATTCGCTGGTACCTAAAATACGGCATAAGCTACCGAGACTTGGAAGAGATGCTAGAAGAAAGAGGTGTGTACCTAGATCATAGCACGATCAATCGATGGGTGGTGTTCTATGCCCCTAAACTATCTGCTATCAAAGAAAAAGGGAAGTGGACTTATCTGTACAGAGCAGTAAACAACGAGGGAGAAACTATCGACTTTTATCTTTCTCCATCACGCGATGGAGAGTCTGCGGAGCATTTTTTACGTAAATCACTTCAAGGATTAAAAGAATGTGAAAAGCCTAAAACCATCAATACGGATAAGAACTCTAGCTACAATATGGCCATTAATAACCTCAAGAAAAAAGGAGATATGCCTGACATTGTATTACATAGAAAGGTCAAGTATCTAAACAATAGAATTGAGTCCGACCATGGCAAACTCAAGCGTTTAACGAAGCCAACCTTGGGCTTTAAATCGTTTGCTTCAGGGCGTGCCACCATAGCAGGATTTGAGGTAATACGTATGTTTAGAAAAGGTCAATTTAAAAAGGTTAAGACACTGAGGCAAGAGGTAGATCTCGTCACTAGATGTCTCTCGGTTTTCTAGGGGAGAAGAGGTACGCCTAAAACTGAAGAGGAACGTC
>JBCCFU010000193.1:0-1770 GCA_039029575.1 Bacteroidota bacterium
CACAGAATTTGCCCCCAACTTATCCCTCAGCCTCACTCGAAGAGGAGGCTGAGGGATAAAAAATATAAATATTCGAAAAAAACCTCAACTCAAACCCTCATGAGAACTTGTTCTCACATATAATAATGAAAGAAGAATTTAAAAGGCACGGATTGAACCCTCCGCTCACGCTACGGGGAAATCCGCGCCAGGGTCATTAAGGGGAAATATTCTTTCACAAGAACAGTCCTGATTTGCAACTAGTAATTTTTTAGACGAGATCATTTCTATTGCCAGCATCATTGTCTAATTTGTTCATAAGGTTATTAAAATTATTTTGTGACTCTTGCAGAAGGTTTTTTAAAAAGTCATCTTGCTCTTCCACATAATTCTGTACTTCCTCTCTCTGTTTTTGCATGATACTTTTAAAATATTTTTGGTTGTCCATCAGCATGGGTAGCTCTTTTTCATCAGTCACAAAGTCTTCTTTTTGCTCACTGATGGCTTGATTATAAAATTCATTGGTTTTTAAAAACTCTTGATAGGCATCTTTTTGAGATGGATAATGTGGCGAATGATGATCGTAAGATGGTAGTATTTCTTTCGGCTCTTTTTTCTGTCTTATGGCTCTTCTTTGCTCTATTCTTTCAATTTCTTGATTTAGCAAATCCTCATCTTCTTGATATTTTTCCATGGTCTGTTGGAACCTAATATTCTCTTGTTCTAAGGTGGCTTTCTCATGGGCTATCTCGGCTTTATCCATATTATAAAGCCTTTTAAGTGTATTTTGGTGATTTTTATGCTGCATTTTTAAGAGGTCCTTACCCTGTTCTGCGATCATTTGATGAGCTGAATTTTCATGTCGATGTTTTTCCATGTGGTCTATCATCACGTTGGTTGTTTGCTGGTTGGCTTGGCTTTGTTGTATCATATATTGGTGGTTTTTCTGCCGTTCTCTTTCTGCTTGCTGTTCTAGCTTTTTTGTGTCTTGTTTTAACTTTTCTAGTCGTTGTAATGCGATTTTTTGCTTTTCAAGTCTGATTTGCGCTATTTGTTGGTTTCTGAACTGGTTTTGTTCTCGAACTTTCTGCTGAGCTATTTGTCTATTTTTTTCGGCTTCTTCAATACCTTGTATGATCCTCATTTTCATTTGATCATCTTCCTTCATCATACTTTGATGAGATTGCGCATTTTGCTCCCTCATTTCCTGAAAAAATTTATTATTTTTTTTATTCTCCTGCTCTAGTTGTTGATTTATATCTTTAATGTTATGCTTGTGTCTTTGTCGAAATTCTTCGGTCTGATGATTCATTTCTTGTATCGACTCGTGGATTTGGTTGTCGTTTTCTTGAAGTAGATCCCAATCTTGCTTTCCAATATTTCCTTGTTCTTTAGGAAGTGATAAGGGGATTATGGTTCTATTTCTTAGCTTGTCCTCTAGTCCGTCTAGCTTTGCCTGGGCTTCTTCGTTTTGTATCCGAATCTTTTCATCGAGCTCTCTTTGTTTTTGATTTATGCTTTTAGCTTTTTGGGCTTGCTCATCGAGCATATGTTGGGTTTTTGAGACTTTGTCTTCGAAGTTTTTCTTCTCTCTGGCTTTTAACATAGACATATTCGATGTTTTTCCCATTTTACGCATTGGTTTGAGTTTATTGCTATGGTAACCTCCCTTGTTCGCAAGCTGAGATCTTCTTTCTTTAAGCTGAGATTGGATAGTGTTGCTTGCTTGTTTTTGACCCTCTTGGGAGGAACGTTCCGTAGCATGTGTAAAAGATAGACAGAGATTTAATG
>JBCCFU010000194.1:0-1667 GCA_039029575.1 Bacteroidota bacterium
CATTGTGTTACTAAGTTAAGGGATATCTCTTGAAAAAAATCAAATTCCTTAGCCTCATTTTAATCCCTTAAAAATTTACTTTATGGACCGAAAAAGCCTATTTCATTAAAACGGTAACCTGGTTGTCTTTTATTTTAGCAATACCTTCTGCTACTTTAACCGTAAGGGGATTTCCTTTGATTGGTTCATACACAAGCGTTCCTTTCTCTAGGGTGCTGATCATCTCTGCATGATCTTTGAGCACCTGAAAAGGAGCTACACTGCCGGGGAGCTGGACACTTTTAATCTCACCGGTAAAAATCGTTTTTTCTTGAGAGAAGATAGAGAGGTACATGGCCACAAAGATAAGATAATCCCTAAAAATAACCTAAAGGATAGTGTTTGAGTTGCTCTTTCCACTTCCGCCACTCAGGCAGGTAGCGATCCATCAACGCATAAAAACGAGGCCCATGGTTGGCGACAAAAAGGTGTACCATCTCGTGGACAAAGACATACTCAAGGCAACCTTCGGACAACTTGATCAACGCTAAGTTGAGGCAAATACGTCGATCCTCAGGCTTGCAACTTCCCCACTTACTCTTCAGCTTCTTGATGTCAATCACCCTGGGAGATATTTCCATGATCTTTGTCCACTTTTCAAGAAGATCTACAATGCGTTTTTTCAGCTCTTTACGATAAAAATCGTCGAGCAACACTTCCCTATGCGACCTGGGCATCAACGGATCGATATGGAAGTTCAAAAACGCCTCATCAACGGTTACCCGAGGCACTCGCTCAGAGGCTATCACCTTTAGAGACAGCTCCTTACCAAGAAATAGGAGCTTATCACCGCCAGCAAACAAGAGTTCCTCTTGGCGTGCATACTTTTTCAACCGCTCTTGATGCTTCTCTATCCACAGCTGCTTGGCAAGGATAAAACTTTTGACCTCCTCATAAGACTTGTCCAGCGGTACCGTCACCTCCACATCCCCATGCGGTGGTCGCACGCGCAAACACATGTTCTTGACTTTCTTGCGGATGACTTTCACATCTTTATCGACGACTTGGAACTTTTGGGTAGATGAAATCATTCTACAAAGAAAAAGAAAACATAAAAAATAGTAAATTGCCATCGTTTTTTATGGCATAAAGATAGATATACTCTACTTTCAGTAAAGTTACGAATAAAAATTTTTATTTTTACAATGAACAAAGGCCATTGCCTCAAGCAGAGATGAAACCTTTCGTTGCTAAGGCTGCAAATATTCATTGCTAGGCATTCAAAACCTTGTCTGTTGCACGTTGCCTTTGGCAAGGGAAAAGGATAAAATCACTCGTATTTTAATATTATTTTTTCGCTATCTTTTGTTAGGTAACAAATATTTTCTACCTTTGTACATATATTTGAGCCTTATCATAAACTATTTTTCCATGAATACACGTACCACTATTTTTACCAAACTTAGTTTCTCTTTACTGCTATTATCCTCTTTGTCTATCCCGTTGCATAGCGCTATGCCAGCGCTTAGTAAAGATGAGATCGCCTTGAATTCGTTTCGTTATGTACTTAAATTGCATGAAGACCTACCCAATACAGATCCAAAAGAAGCTTTTGACCGACTCGCTTCTATCAAAGTTTGGGAGATAGAAGCTTTCGAGAAAGAGGACTTCCTACTTCCTCAAAAAAC
>JBCCFU010000195.1:0-1647 GCA_039029575.1 Bacteroidota bacterium
GCGGTACAACTCTTATTACAAAGCCCACCACTTGTTAAAGCGTTGAGAGAACGGCAATATTTCAAGAAGAAAAAATACGTCACAAAGAAAGAGAATGACCCTGAGCAAGATATGTGGGCATGCTTTGTAGAGCTAGCGCAGCAAGCCATACAACCCAATGCCCAAAAAGCATCTTTCAACCCTACCTATATAGCCACTCAGTTGCGAAAACGCTATAAGGGATTTAAATATGAGAAAGGCGAAATGAATGATGCCTTAGCTGCATTCGTTGACATAGCTCAGTTATTAGACAAAAATTTTCTCAAGAGAATGGGTGCCCATATTAAAGATAATGAAGATGATTGGCAAACTATCGGCTTGAAAGGGGCTGATCTTGAGAAAAAAATCACTGATTTTTACGAAGCGTATAACCCCAAGCACGTCTCATCACCTATACGTAAGATGCACTTTATATTAGAAGAATCCTACGAAGCTGTAGGCCTTCTAGAAGAGCATAAACATGCGGAAAAGTGGTATAAAGAAAAGACCACTATCTTTTTACCATGGGAAGATTTTGGTATGGATATAAAAGTTGACTTTTATGAAAACAACAAGAAAAAAAACGAGACATTCAAGCTCAACCTGAAAAAGACAAGTAGCGTTCAGTCTTTGCAATATATGATTTTTGATCAACTAATGGAGAGGAATGCAGATTATAAAAAGTATACCGCAGAAGACATTAAGATTGGCTATGTCAATATAAAAGATATTAAATACCCTGCTGTAGATTTTTCAATGGACGATTTTTCCGACAAGAAAAAGTATATCTTTGCGCATCTGGAAAGTGAAAATAACCTACATATAAAAATCAACAACGCAGCTATCAATGAAAAACGTCTATCTGGTAATAAAACCCAAATAAACGTTGACTTCTATGCAAGTGATGGTACAAAAAAAACCGAAACATTCAACCTCTCAGGAAAAACCACCGTTCGTTCTTTGCAAAAGATGATTTTTGATGAATTAAAACAAGGAGAAAAAGCAGAAGATATTAAGATTGGCTATGTCTACATAACAGATATTAAATACCCTTTTGAAGGATTCACCATTGAGGAATTGCTCAAAAAGCAAAGATATATCTTTGCGCAGCTAACAACCCAAAAACCTCAAAAGCAACCCAATGTAGCCACCATACAAGTGGATCACACAGCTATCAATAAAGCAAAGAAGCCTGCTACTATCACGAACGTCGAAGAAGGCATAGATCTATATTTAAGAGATTACGTAGATGACGAATCTTTTATGTTGTTAAAGAAAAAATATAAGAAGGGTAGTAAAGTGTTGGTTCGAACTAACATAAAAGTACCCGTAAAACATATTAGAAAAAAGATTGTAAAGTATCCAGATGTTTTAATCTTAAGCGTGGAGCGAAACGAAAGCCCCCATGATGATTATATAAAGGATCCCATCGACTTTGAGGAGAAAATGACGCTTGATGGAAACAACTACTACCTTGCAGGCGTAATTTACTATAGCGGTCTTCACTTTTGGTCACATGTGAAATCCATCGATGATGGCCAGTGGTATGAAGCCAATGATCGTAAGATTACAAAAATAGGGAAAGAAATCATGCCATTTGTAAGGGGAGAAAAGACCATAGGGGGATTA
>JBCCFU010000196.1:0-1639 GCA_039029575.1 Bacteroidota bacterium
CTTGGGTAAAATCTGCAATGCAACCTTTCTTCTTTCATTATTATGTGTGAGAACAAGTTTTCATGAGAGTTTGAATAAACCTCTTTTTTGCTTAGCGTCCTTCTTCAAAGAGACACTGAGCGATGCTGTGGGGGTTTCTATTTTTTTTAAGTATAAAAATTAAAAGAAAAGTACCTTGGCTCAACAGTCCTGACTCGCAATTAGTAACTAAAAAGAGAAATTTCCTCATCGTTGTATAAAGCTAGCAAATGTTTAGTATCTTTAGTATAAAAATAGATATTACAATAAAAATGAGCTTATTCAAAACCCAAAATAGAAAAGAGTACTTCCTTCTTTTTCGAGTGGCTTTCTTTTTGTACGCCTCGCCCTTATCCCCTTCCTTTAACTCCTCGTACACGAGCCAAAGAAACAAAAATTCTATTTATTTGCTTAAGAATGATAACGGTACCATGACAGCGATACAACCTGTATTTGTACCCGTACCTCTACATATCTCTCAGCCTCAATTCAAAACCTATTTTCTCAATAATGCACCGTCCAACAATCCCACATATGTGAATATGGCAAATTGCAATGTCCTTCCGCCATCCAATAACAACGTCTCTCTTTGGAACTGGAACACCCCTACGAAAGTGTCACCTACTAACATACCCCAATTTAACTCACAGATACAAAATGCCTCTGCTTGTGCCACGCCCATCATATCGCCTTCAACAAGCATAACACCTCGTAGTATGACACCAAAAATAAAACCAAATCATCAACATTTCTCTTTTCCCACTACTACATTACCCACCTATGACCTACCTAACTTATTATTGCCCCATGTACAAACAGGAGCCCCTTATGTCCCTCCTTCTTCTGGGAAAAATCTTCCTCAAATAGTACCAGAAAATGATACAGCAACTCCTTCTCTCCCTTTAAGCTCTTCTCGCACTCAACAGAAAAAAAAAACCTATAAAGCGTTTCAATGCCTAACATGTAGTAAAAGATTTGCTCGAAAAGGGAATTTACAGGAACATGAACGTTTACATGCAGCAACCATTGAAGAGAAAAGACCTTTCAAATGTACAAAATGTCTTAAACGTTTCACCCAACTACATACCTTAACAGATCACTTTCGTACACACACAGGCGAAAAGCCCTTTAAATGCGACATATGTGGAAAAGCTTTTTCAGTAAAAAACAATATGAAAGTACACAGATTGATCCATTCAGGAGAAAAACCTTATGCGTGTGTTTTCTGTAGCAAAAAATTTAAAAGCTTTAGTGGATTAAATGGCCACAAAAAAAGACTTCATGAAGACAAACTCTCATGCCCTTCTTGATAAAGTAAAGGGACGTGTCGAAAAGTTTTCACTGTAGACGTTCCTCTTCAGTTTTAGGCGTACCTCTCCCCTAGAAAATCGAGAGACATCTAGTGACGAGATCTACCTCTTACCTCAGTGTCTTAACCTTTTTAAATTGACCTTTTCTAAACATACGCATTACCTCAAATCCTGCTATGGTGGCACGCCCTGAAGCAAACGATTTAAAGCCCAAGGTTGGCTTAGTTAAACGATTGAGTTTGCCATGGTCTCACTCAATTCTATTGATTAGATACTTGACCTTTCTATGTAATACAATGTCACACGGTGAA
>JBCCFU010000197.1:0-1577 GCA_039029575.1 Bacteroidota bacterium
CACCTCATCACTATATTATTTTTTAGCATTGAAATTGGTATTAGGTATAGAAAAACATAAGTTGCAGGAAGTTGGGTAGAGCTGTTATTCTTAATGCAACATGATGCCTTTAAAAGCTTTATTTTGAATATAAATCACTGATAATTAGTCGTTCCTTAAAAAATACCATTGTTATGTATTCTTAGGGTTCTTTTGCTTTGGTAAGGCTCGTTGAAAACTATCCGGACTCCCCATACCATTTGCTTTTTGATCCAAAGCGCCTGATCTTTGAGTTTTTTCATCAACTTTTTAAAGTTAAACCCCGCTGTAGCCATCATAAAGTTGATGCTATCTCCCAATTGTCCCTTAAGGAAGTTTCTGCCCACCCTGTGGTCTGCTTTAAGATGGCTTATGATGGGTTCTATAGCCGCCCTTCTTCTATGGTGTTTTCTCTTTTTACGTCTTTGGTAGGGCGTATCTTTCTTAAGGGGTGGTTTGGGAATGTTGATTTGTGTATTCCCCACCATTTGTTTTCCTCTGTATCCTCTGTCAACGGTAGCCGTCTTTGGAGTTTTACCGGTGAGTTCTTGGGTTTGTTGCAGTACCTGCTCCAGAGTATGGCCATCGTAGCGATTGGTTTTAAAAGTGATTGCTCCTACAATAATGCCTGTGTTTTGGGTCAACACCACAGAGGCTTTACAGCCATACTCATACTTCTTATGCGCCTTTCCTCTGCTCATGCAATAGACCTCAGGTTCATGGAGAGCGTAGATTTTATTGCTGGTGTGTTTCTGTTGAGCTAATACTTTTTTAAACAGTTCGAGTTGGGCGCTGTAGGTTCCATCGGGGAGTTTACGTGCTAATTCCCGCACTAAGCGCCCGGCAATGGTCTTGAGTTTTCTTTGGGCTGCACAAGCATTTTTTCTCCGTTTGGGATGATGGGCATTATAGGTGGCTCTAAGGAGTTGTTTAGCCGTACGTTTATAACTCCTGCGCAAGGGGATCCTGGCATCCCCAGCCTTTTTAACACATTTATCGATAATCTTTTTGTAGAGTTTGGCATCGGTAGGATAGGTGATGTTCTTCTCCTGGGCCGTAGTATCAATGCTCACATGATCTTCCCTGGCATCCTTGCCATGCTTATCTATGGAATGTCTGAAAATCTTTTCTACCCCTTCTTCTCCGATGCGTTTGCGAAAGTGCACCAGATCACTGGCCGCACAGGGAACTCCCCACTGTTGTACTTGGAACCCAGAAAAATATTGAAAATACACATTCATCTCCCAGTGTTCTTCCACCAGTTTCTCATCAGAGAGATTGTAAATAACCTTTAAGATTAACAAAGAAACCATCAGACGGATCGGATGAGCAGGACGACCTTTGTCTGAGTACAGCGCTTTGAAGGCTTTTTCAAAATAATCCCAATCAATACTATCAGAGAGCAGATAAAGTTCGTGTTTGGGATTGAGTTGTTCTTGTAAAGTAGGTGCTAAAAAATGAAGTTGGTTTTTAGGACGCTCTTTGGGTCGCATAAATGACATTTGTTGAAGTACTTGTCATCTTTCAGTTGTGTGTAGTCCGAAAGGTTGCGTTTGGTA
>JBCCFU010000198.1:0-1546 GCA_039029575.1 Bacteroidota bacterium
GAATTCGTTTCGTTATGTACTTAAATTGCATGAAGACCTACCCAATACAGATCCAAAAGAAGCTTTTGACCGACTCGCTTCTATCAAAGTTTGGGAGATAGAAGCTTTCGAGAAAGAGGACTTCCTACTTCCTCAAAAAACGAAAGATCCATTCTCTCACTATAGTACATGCACACACAAGATACCTTACAAAGCTGGGAAGTTTAAGAAAATAATGAACAAGGTTCAATATGACCTCTTAGAGCTTATGCTTGTTTTTTCAAAGGACCTACCTCCGCTGAAAGATATTTTATACACGAAATTCGTGTTAAGCTGTGAAACCACGGTAACAGACTGTTTTATAGAAAAGCTAAGAACATCCGCATTCGCTGAGGAGATACAAGCACATTTTCTGCGAAATAATGGCCAAGTTTTTAAAAAGAAGCTAGAGGATGGCACCGTGTTAGTCATTTCAAAAAAGGGAGATGACCTTTTTCATCTCATAGAGGAAAATGTTTCTGTATTATCGATAAGGGATGTTTTATGCTATCTACTCTTTGAACAAAAAACGATCTATAGCTTCAAGGAACTCCTCTTCAGAAAGAGGAAGTCGCTCCTATCTATGCGTACGTATGAACAAGTAAGAAAGAAGTGGACTTCAGCGCAAATTGTACTATTGGATAAGTTTATACAAGGCTACTTGCTTGTACCTGACATTCAAAGATACTGTGCCATGGATCCCGAACTCTTAGCAGGTGTCAAGTATTGTATGCCTGCTTATTATGAGAAGCTGCTAGCATCGCCCTTGAATGTCAACCGACACGGGGAAAGCCATGAATAAATCCCTGGAATTTCCAGTCAAGTAGGCCTAAGGAACTTCCTCCTAAACCTCTCACAGAACCGTGCTTGAACCATTTAAAGGCATAAAGGGGCTTATAACACCACTTTGCGGTGTGCCTCGTCTCTTTGGCTGTACAGTTACCTTTCGCTGTTGCTTTCGGTGCTTCCAGTCATCTTTTAATATACATCTTTACCCACTTCTCCTTCACATCTACGTCTACTGCTTTCATCATTAACTCATGATGCTTATAACTATGCGCAACTTTTAAAGGTGTTAAAAGGTCTTTGTCCATATGAAAAATTTTATGTGCTTTTACGTAGCGAGGAAGTTCAATACAGTTAGACCTTTTTTGAGATACACAAAGTTTTGATGGGACTTTTAAAGATAAATTGCCTATCTTTGCCTTATTGATAAATAAAAATATCCAAATATTGATAAATAACATTCTAAATATGAACAGAAAACTAGCACTCGTCATCCTAAATCTATGTATCTTCACTACTGCGCAAGCGGCTACGGTTAAAATAGAACTAACAGAAGATTATATGAAAAAAAATAAAAATGAGATTAAGAACAATGCCGCATTTCGAGAAAAAATAATAGAAAAAATAGAAAAAATAGAAACAGGTGCTAATCTGTTGCTGAAGCTCTTGGAAAACGACCCTCAGGTATCATGTATTGCCATCTTCAACGCTTTCCACGACCAGCAGCTCCACAATTCTCGTC